>NZ_JBEYYU010000003.1:0-253742 GCF_040645755.1 Streptomyces sp. NPDC046716 | reverse complement strand
GACGCGAAGGGCCTGAAGCGGGAGAACGCCACCACGGTGCGGATCCCGCTGAAGACCCCGTACGCCCTGTTCGAGGATTTGCTCGCCCAGTCGCGCAGCCTCCCCGATGAGATGCCGCACGAAGTGCGCATCTCAGGGGCGCGGGGAACTGCGCGAGAAGCGGCCACCGGCCCGCAGCCGTACGACAAGCCGGCGATCGGCCCCGCCGCACATAATGATCGGCATGCCACCCCGCATCACCCCGCCCGACTGGCTGGTCAGAACCCTGCGACCGCAGCGGGCCCCCGTCCCCTGGCCCGCCGTGGCACGGGCCTCCGTGGCCCTGGCGCTCCCCCTCGCGGTGGGCCTCGCCACGGACCACGTCACCTACGGCGCCCTCGCCGCGATGGGCGGCCTCTCCGGAGTCATCGGCGACACCGCGGACGCCTACCGGATGCGGATCCTCAACATCGCGGTCCCGCAACTGTTCGGCGCCGTCGGCATCACCCTCGGCTCCGCCGTGTTCGGCCAGGGCTGGCTCGCGGTGGCCGTCGTCACCGCCGTCGCCCTGCTCTCCGGCATGATCTCCACGATCGGCGCCGTCGCCTCCGTCTCGGGCCTGCTCCTGCTGCTGAACTGCGTGGTCGGCGCCGGCCTCCCGATGCCCGGCGACTGGTGGCTGGCGCCGCTGCTGATGACCGGCGGCGGCCTGCTGGTCCTCCTGCTCGCGCTGCTCGCCTGGCCGCTGCGGGCCGGCGCCCCGGAACGCGCCGCCGTCGCGGCCACGTACCGCGGCGTGGCGAACCTCCTGGAGGCCGCCGCCACCGACGGCCTCGCCTACGCCGAGACCCGCATCGCCGTCACCCAGTCCCTGAACCAGGCCTACGACCTGGTCCTCGCCCGCCGCGCCCTCGCCCACGGCCGCAACCCCGAACTGGTCCGCCTGGTCAGTCAGTTGAACGCGGTGACGCCCATCGTGGAGGCCGCGCCCGCCGCCCACCAGTGCGGCATCCCGCTGTCGCCCTCGGTGCCCGCCGCCGTCCGGCACCTCGCCGACACCATCGCCGCGGGCCGCCCGGACGACGTCGCCGCCCTCGACCTGCCCGAACCGGACGGGCCCGCGTCGCGCGCCGTCGACCACGCGCTGCGGCACGCCGCCGAGGTCGCCGCCCGGCGCGGCGACGCCGACTTCACGTACGTCACCGACACCGGGAGCGACGGCGACGACCGCCTCGGCCGTCCGGCCGCCCTGCGGGTCCGGGCCCGCCGCGCGACCCGCAACGTCCTGCTCTCCGCGACCTCCTGGCGGTACGGGCTGCGCCTCGCGCTCTGCATCGGCCTCGCCCAGGCGCTGGTGTCGATCGTGCCGGTGCCGCGTTCGTACTGGGTGGCGCTGACCATCACGTTCGTCATGAAGCCGGACTTCGGGTCGGTGTTCTCGCGGGCCGTGCTGCGCGCGCTCGGCACCGCGGCCGGCCTGCTGCTCGCGGCGGCCGTGCTCTCCCAGGTGCCGATCGGCTGGTGGGACGTGCCGGTGATGATGCTGCTCGCCCCGCTGATCCCCGCGCTCACCCCGCGCGGCTACGGCTTCCAGACCGCCGCCATCACCCCGGTGATCCTGCTGCTGTCCGACATCCTCAACCACCAGGGCACGGCGCTGCTCGGGCCCCGGCTGCTCGACAGCCTGATGGGGTGCGCCATCGCGCTCGTCGCGGGCTATCTGCTGTGGCCGGAGAGCTGGCACACCCGAATCGGCGACCGGCTCGCCGACGCCGTCGCGGACGCGGCCGACTATGTGGAGTGCGCGTTCGGCTCCGCCGGGGATCCCGCCGTACGGGCGCGGATGCGGCGCCGGCTCTACCGGGACCTGTCCGTCGTCCGCGCCGAGTTCCAGCGGGCGCTGACCGAGCCGCCGCCGACGGGGAAGCGGGCGGCTGCGTGGTGGCCGCTGGTCGTCGCCGTCGAGCGGATCGTGGACGCGACGACCGCGGCGCGGGTCCGGGTCCGGCACGGCTTCCCGCCGCCGTCCCCGGCCGAGGTGACCCATGTGGCGGGCCAGTTGCGGGAGTTGGCGCAGGGGCTGCGCAGTTCGGTGGTGCTGTGGGAGGTGCGGGCCGACTTCGGCGCGACCGGATCGCAGGACGGGGTCCTGGAACACGTACGCCAGGAAGTGGCGGCCGCGCGGGCCATCGGCGTCGCCGACGGGCCCTGACGGCGAACGGCCGGTCCGCCGGTCAGCCGGTCGCCGCGCGTTCGGCGGCGCTGCGCAGCACGCAGAACTCGTTGCCCTCGGGATCGGTGAGCACCACCCAGCCCGAGCCGTCCGGCTGCCGGTGGTCGGAGTGGAAGGCCGCCCCGAGCCCGAGCAGCCGGTCCACCTCCTGGTCCCGCGAGGTCTCGGGGCGCAGGCACAGGTGGATCCGGTTCTTGCCCGTCCTGCCCTCGGGCACCTGGTTGAAGTAGAGCGCGGGTCCGCCGGGCAGCAGCACCTGCGTCTCGTGGGCGCCCGGCGCGTCCTCCGGGTCCAGGGGGTTGCCGGTCACGGCGCTCCAGAACCGGGCCAGTTCATAGGCGTCCGCACAGTCGATCGCGACGTTCTGCACCACTGAGACCATGCGCGCGAGCCTCCCCGATCTCGGCGCCGAACGCCACCGGGGGCGCGATCCGCGCCCTCCGGGCCGAAGGTCCCGTCCCCTTCGCGACCATGGTCCGGGACCACTGGCCTGGTCTTTCGTAGGGTTCGGCGGCACCGGGCGCGGCTGTTACACAACGTACGGGTGACCCACACACTGCCGCGTGTCCGGCGTCCTACGTTCGTGAACGCAGCCCCGCACCCGCACCGCCCGACCGACCGACCGACGGAGACCGATCCCCATGCGCGCCACCCGCCACACCCTCCGCACCGCGACCCTCGCCCTCGGCGCCCTCGCCGCCGTGGCCGTCCCCGTCGCGACGGCCGCCGCGGACTCCGTCCCGGCCGGGGCGGGCGAGTTGGCGGCCCGGAGCGGCAACGCCCCTTCCTCCACGGATGGTTACGTCGTCGCGCCGGCCGCCGACGCCACGGTCACCGCCCGGCCCTCGGCGGCTCCGGAGGACACCAGCGGGGCGCTGCTGATCGCCGCGGGGGCCGGGGTCGCCGCGACCGGAGCGGCGAGTCTGGGCTTCGCGCTGTACCGCCGCGACAGCGAGCGCTGACCCGAACCGGGCTGCGCGAGAATCGAGTTCCGCAGATCGCCGGCGATACGGCGAGGTCGATCGGCTCGCCCCTGCCCAAGATCCCCGTCGGCGGCGGCTAACCTTACGTGTCCGCCCTGGCCAGGGGTTCCAGGGAAGCCGGGACCAACTCGACCAATTCATGCGGAAGGTTGCGCACATGGGCATTCTGGATCTGCTGCGGAACGCGTTCGGGCGGTCCCGTAAGAAGGACGACACTGCGGCAGCGCCGGAACCGGAGGCCACACCGGCCCCCGCCGCCGACGCCCCCGCGCCGTCCAAGGAAGCATCGGCCAGGGTCCCCGCCCCGAAGAAGGCCGGCGCGGCCGACGACCTCGTCGCCGCCGCGTTCGACAACGTAACGGTGCCGAAGCCGGCGAGCCCGGTGGGCGACGAACACATCGCCTCCGACACGCCCCCGCAACCGTCAACACCCCCGACCGAGCCGAAGGCTGCCGCCGAGACCCCGACCGAAGCGGCCGCCAAGGCCGAGGCTGCCGCCGAGACTCCGGCCGAGGCGGACGTCCCGGTCGAGCCTGCCGCCGAGACGGACGCCAAGGCCGAGGCTGCTGCCGAGACCCCGGCCGAGGCGGACGCCAAGGTCGAGGCGGAGACCAAGCCCGCCGCCAAGGCTCCGGCCAAGACGGACACCAAGGCCGAGCCTGCCGCCGAGACCCCGGTCAAGGCGGACGCCAAGGCCAAGACTGCCGCCGAGACCCCGGCCGAGACGGACGTCCCGGTCGAGGCTGCCGCCGAGACTCCGGCCGAGGCGGACGCCAAGATCGAGGCGGAGACCGAGACCAAGCCCGCCGCCAAGGCCCCGGTCAAGGCGGACGCCAAAGCCAAGCCCGCGCGGAAGACCAAGGCCCCGGCCGAGACCGAGGCCAAGGCTGAGACCAAGCCCGAACCCGCCGCCGAGACGAAGGCCAAGGCCGAGGCGCCCGCCGTGGTCCCGGCCGAGACGAAGGCCAAGGCCGAGCCCACCGCCGAGGTCACGGTCGAGGCGGCCGCCAAGGCCGAGCCCGCCATCGAGACCCCGGCCACGCCGGAAGCCGCGCAGGAGGCTCCGGCAAAGCCGGAAGCCGAGCCCGAGACCAAGCCGAAGCCCGCCGCCAAGGCCCCCGCCGCGCCGGAGGCTCCCGCCGAGGCCCCGGCAAAGCCGGAAGCCGAGACCGAGACCGAGCCGAAGCCCGCCGCCGAAGCCCCGGCCGAGCCGGAAGCCGAGGCGAAGGCCGAGCCGGAGACCGCCCCCGCGGCACCGGCCAAGGCGAAGGCCGGCGCGAAGGCCAAGCCGGAGAGCGCCGCCAAGACCCCGGCCAAGGCGCGGACCAAGGCCGAAGCCAAGCCGGCGGCGACCCCCGAGGCCCCCGCCGTGGCGGAAGCCGAGACGGACACCAAGGCCCCGGCCGAGGCGAAGGCCGAGGCCAAGACCGAAGCCGCGGCGGAGCCCACCGTCGAGGCACCGGCCGCCAAGCCCGCCGCCAGGACGAGGACCAAGGCCAAGCCCGCCACCAAGGCGAAGGCCGCCGAAGCCGAGCCCAAGGCCCAGCCCGCCGCCGCGGCCGAGCCCACGACCGGTACCGGTACCGACGCCGACGCCGACACCGACACCTCGGCAACCCCGGCCCACCCGGCGACCCGCGTCAAAACCCGCGCCCCGGGTCTCTCGGCCGCCTACAAGGCCGCCGGTGCCGCCCTGAAGAAGAACGGGCTGACCGGGGCCCGGGCCACGGTCTACCTCGTGCTCGACCGGTCCGGGTCGATGCGCCCGTACTACAAGGACGGCTCGGCGGCAGCGCTCGCCGAGCAGACCTTGGCACTCGCCGCGCACCTGGACGAGCGGGAGACCCCGACCGTGCACACGGTGTTCTTCTCCACGGACATCGACGCCACCGGCGACCTCACGCTCGACACGGACGGCCACGACGGCAAGATCGACGAGTGGCACGCGGCGGCCGGCCGGATGGGCCGCACCAGCTACCACCGCGCGATCGAGGAGATCGTCGCCCACCACGAGAAGAGCGCGGACCCGACCACCCCGGCGCTGGTGATCTTCCAGACCGACGGCCCGCCGGACGTGCAGCGCCCGGCGAACGAGGCCCTCGCGAAGGCGTCGAGCCACCCGGTCCACTTCCAGTTCGTCGCGTTCGGCGACCCGGAGTCCAAGGCCTTCGACTACCTGCGCAAGCTGAAGGCCGACAACGCCGGCTGGTTCCCCGCGGGCCAGTCCCCGCTGGAGCTGACCGACACCGAGCTGTACGAGGGCGTCCTGGCCGGCTGGCGCCCGTAGGACCCAGCAGAACCGCTGAACCGGACGGGGGCGGTCCACCCGCTGAAACGCGGGTGAATCGCCCTCCCCCGGGCCAGTAGGATTTCGACCATGGCGGCCACTGGAACCGAGAAGCAGGGTGCGAAGGCGTACTACGTCTCCACCCCGATCTATTACGTAAACGACGCTCCTCACCTGGGCCACGCCTACACGACCGTCGCAGGGGACGTGCTCACGCGCTGGCACCGTCAGCGCGGCGAGAAGGTGTGGTACCTCACCGGCACGGACGAGCACGGTCAGAAGATCATGCGCACCGCCGAGGCGAACGATGTGACGCCTCAGGAGTGGTGCGACAAGCTCGTCGAGGAGGCCTGGAAGCCCCTCTGGGAGCACCTGAACATCGCGAACGACGACTTCATCCGCACGACGGAGAAGCGCCACACGGACCGCGTTCAGGAGTTCGTCCAGGATCTCCACGACAAGGGCGAGATCTACAAGGGCGGCTACGAGGGCCCGTACTGCGTCGGCTGTGAGGAGTACAAGCTCCCCGGCGACCTCATCGAGGACGAGAACGGCACGAAGCTGTGCCCGATCCACAAGAAGCCGGTGGAGATCCTCAAGGAGGAGAACTACTTCTTCAAGCTGAGCGAGTACGGCGACAAGCTCCTCGCCCTCTACGAGGCGAACCCCGACTTCATCCAGCCGGAGTCCGCGCGCAACGAGGTCGTGAACTTCGTCAAGCAGGGCCTCCAGGACCTGTCGATCTCGCGCTCGACGTTCGACTGGGGCGTCCCGGTCCCGTGGGACGACAAGCACGTGATCTACGTGTGGGTCGACGCGCTCCTGAACTACGCGACGGCCGTCGGCTACGGCGCGAACCAGGAGAAGTTCGACGAGACGTTCCCGGCGAACGTGCACCTCGTCGGCAAGGACATCCTCCGCTTCCACGCGGTGATCTGGCCCGCGATGCTGATGGCGCAGGGCCTGCCGGTCCCCGGCAAGGTCGCGGCCAACGGCTGGCTGATGGTCGGCGGCGAGAAGATGTCGAAGTCGAACCTGACGGGCATCAAGCCGCAGGACCTGACCTCGCACTTCGGCGTGGACGCGTACCGCTGGTACTTCCTGCGCGCGATCGCGTTCGGCAGCGACGGCTCGTTCTCCTGGGAGGACTTCACCGCCCGCTACACCTCCGAGCTGGCCAACGACTACGGCAACCTCGCCTCCCGCGTGGCCGCCATGGTCGGCAAGTACTTCGGCGGCGCGCTGCCCGGGGCCACTGCCGCGGGCGACGCCGAGCAGGCGGTCCAGGACGGTCTGGCCAAGGCCGTCGCCGAGGCCGACCGGAAGATCGGCGAGGAGCTGGACTTCCAGGGCGGCATCCTGGCGATCTTCGACTTCGTGAAGCAGGTCAACGGCTACATCACGGAGCAGGAGCCCTGGAAGGTCGCCAAGGACACGTCCGAGGAGGGCCAGGCCCGCCTCGCGACGATCCTCTACACGGCCGCCGAGTCGCTGCGCGCCGTCGCGGTGCTCCTCAACCCGATCATGCCGGAGACCTCGGCCGCGCTCTGGGACTCCCTGGGCGCCGAGCCGTCCCTGGGCGCCCTCGCCGACCAGCGGGTCCAGTCGGCCGGCACCTGGGGCCGGCTGCCCGCCGGTGCCACGGTGACGAAGGGCGCGGTGCTCTTCCCGCGCCTGGAGGAGCCCAAAAAGGACCAGTAGGCACGCATGACTGCGGCCCGGGACCACACGGTCCCGGGCCGCAGTCATGTCAGAACCCGCTCAGCGCGCCCACTCCTTGAGCGGCTCGGTCTCCAACTCGATCCCGACCGGCTCCGGCAGGGTGACCGTCTTGCCGAACGGCACGGTGGTCACCTGCTCGTACCGCACCCCGTCGGGCTGGGAGTGCACCTTGACCTCGCCGGTGTCGCGGTCGATCAGCAGGTAGACGGGGATGCCCGTCTCCGCATACGCCCGGGGCTTGTCGACGCGGTCGCGTTGATTGGTGTCACGGTCGCGCGAGGTCACCTCGACAGCCATGAGGACGCCGTCCGTAGGGGCCCACTCTCCCTGGTCGACGAACTGATCGCTGTCTGCGAGTGAGGCGTCCGGCCGGGCGTTCCCCTGCCGGTAGGTCTCCACCCGTAGGCCCTGCGCGCCGTGCAGCCACAGGTCGGGGCGGGACTGCATGCACACGCGGGTCAGCCACTGAATGATCCGCCCGTGATTACCGTCCGGCACAGCCTTGACCCCCAGCTGTCCCCCGATGAACTCCAGCCTCAACGCCTCGTTCGTCCGTATGGCATGGCGGGCCATCTCCTCGAAGTCGTCCTGGCTCATCACCACAGCGGACCGCTCCTCTACGAGACTCATGACGGCCTGCCCATCCTCGTCAGCGTGGAACAGGTACGCATCCACAGTACGGTCCGCCACTGACAGTGACATCGCGATCACGATGATCACGGTGCACCGGTGCCTACGGTGAACTTCCCGGGAACTGTCCGCCTTCGCCGCACCCCCGCACCCCCGCCCAGCCCTAAGATGCGCGCGTCGAACAAGGGGTGGGAGAGGCTCAGGATGCGCAGATGGGGAGCGGCCGCGCTGGTGGTCGCGGGGATGGTCGGCGGGCTGTTGGTGCCGGCCGGGACGGCGTCGGCGGTGCACGGTGGGGTGCCGGGGGACTTCAACGGGGACGGCTACCGCGACGCCGTGGTGCCCGCGCCGGGCGCGGACGTGTCCGGGCACGAGGCGGCCGGCGCCGTGATCGTGCTGTACGGCTCGAAGTCCGGGCTCTCCGCGGGCCGCCGCGCGACGATCACACAGAACACGTCCGGGGTGCCGGGCCTCGCCGAGGCGTACGACCGGTTCGGCGCGGCCACCGCCACGCTGGACCTCAACCGCGACGGGTACGCCGACCTGGTGGTCACCTCGCCGTACGAGGACACGTCGAAGGGCACCGACGCGGGCACGGTGACGGTCCTGTGGGGCAGCTCGAAGGGCCTGACGACCGCCACGGACCTGCCCACCCCCGCGGGTGCGCCGAACCACTACGGCCTCGACGTCGCGGTGCTCTCCAAGGGCACCGGCACACGGACCAGGCTGGCGATCGCCGGATGGGACGGGACCGTGTACGTCAGCGGGCCGTTCAGCAGGACCGGCAGCCACGGCTCGGTCACGTACAACGACAACACCCCCTCCACCGAGTCCATCGCGCTCGGCGACTTCAACGGCGACGGCACGCCCGACCCCGCCACCGCCACCTCCCGCCTGACGGGCCAGACCGGCGGCGACGTCTACGCGGCGCCCGCGTACGGCAACGAGCTCCAGGGCAACGGCCTCATCGTGGCGAGCGGCGACATCAACGGCGACGGCTACGACGACCTGGTGGCCGGCGACCCCGACGAACCCGAACACGCGGGTACCGACGGCCAGTTGGGCGGCCGGGTCCTTCTCTGGTACGGGTCCGCGCACGGCATCGCGCCCGCCACGGCCCCCGTACAGATCACGCAGAACACCGCCTCGGTGCCCGGCACCAGCGAGCGCGGCGACGCCTTCGGCGGGGCGCTCGCCGTCGCCGACCTGAACCGCGACGGGCTCGCCGACATCGTCGTCGGGTCGCCGTACGAGGATCTGGCGAAGAGCCGCGCCGGAATGGTGACCGTGATCCCCGGCCGCTCCTCCGGTGCGCTCGGCGCCGGGTCGTACGCCTTCGACCAGGACACGGCGGGCGTCCCCGGCACCTCCGAGACGGACGACTTCTTCGGAACGACGGTGGCGGCGGGGGACGTGAACAAGGACGGGAAACCGGAGCTGTTCATCGGCGCGGCGGGCGAGAACAACTCCACGGGTGCGGTCTGGATGCTGCCGGGCGGTACGTCCCGCCCCACGGCCACGGGCAGCAAGATCTTCACCGCGACGGCCCTCGGCCAGAAGCAGAGCTCCAGCACCCTGCTGGGCGGCAACGGTCTGCTGTGGGTGATCTGACCCGAGGAGCCTCTCAGGCGTCCCTCGCGCGCAGCACCCCCCACCCCACCACCAGCGCCGTCCCCGCGTACCCGGCGAGGACGGCCAGGCCCTCGGCCGGTGAGAGGGGTGCCGTGCCGGGGCCCGTCGCCGTCTGTACGGCGAGGCCTGCCGTCATGGGGGACGCCTTCTGGACGGTGTGCAGGACGTGGTCCGGCATCTTGATGACGAGGATCGCCAGGTACGGGCCGTAGAGCAGCGCCAGAGCCGTGCCCACCGCGGCCGCCGCGTGCCGCACGATCAGGGCGATACCGGTGGCGAGCAGCGCGGTCAGCAGGAGGTAGGCCGCCGTGCCGAGGGTCGCCCGCCACACCTCGTACGAGGAAAGAGGGAGTTGGGGCACAGCGGCGAGTGCCTGGCGGCCCGTCGCGAGGGAACCCGTCACCGCCGGGAGCGCGAGCACCCCGACCGTCACCGCCACCAGCAGCGCCTTCGCCGTGAAGACGTGACGGCGGCGCGGGTTGGCCAGCAGCGTCGTGCGCATCGTGCGCGGGTACTCCGACGACACCACGGCCACCGCGACGAGCACGGCCGCCGTCTGCGCGAAGGAGACGCCGGAGAGGGCCAGCGCCGTCGGGTCGAGGGTGCCGGACTCCTCCGGGTGGGCGGTCACGGCAACGAGGAACGTGCAGAGGATCATCGTCAGGGGGAGCGCGGGCAGCGTCCACACCTGGCCTGGGACCGTGCGGAGTTTGGTCCACTCGCCGTGCAGGGCGCGGGCCAGCGGTGTCGTCCTCATACGTCCCGCCGTACGAGCCTGATCCGCGCGGCGGCCAGGGCCACGGCCACGTACAGGCACAGGACCCCGAAGCCCGCCCAGGGGGTGGTGGCGTTGTCGATGAGGTGCCTGGTCTGCTGGATCGCGAGACCGGCCACGGGGGTCGCGCTGCCGATCGCGTCGTCGAGCGTGATGGAGGTGGTCGAGGCCACGATCGGCAGCACCACCACCGTCACGAACATCAGGACGATCGCCGGGACCGTGCGGCGCAGCAGCGCGCCCACGCCCAGGCTGAGGACGGCGGTCAGGGCGAGGAAGGCGGCGCTGCCGACGACCGCGCGGAGGGTGCCGGGATCGGTGAGGGACGGGTTGTCGAAGAGGGGCGGCCGGAAGCCGTTGTCGCGCTGGTAGGAGCGGGCCAGCAGGAACGCCCCCGCCGTGACCGGCAGTGCCACCGCGAAGACGCATCCGCCGAGCACCGCCGCCTTCGCCGCCAGGACCCGGCCGCGGCGCGGGCTCGCGGTGAACGTGGTGCGCAGGGTGCCCGTCCGGTACTCGGACGTGACGAACAGGACGCCGAGGGTGATCACCGCGAGCGCGGCGAGCTGGGTGCCGTCGTCCAGGGACTGCTTGACGAGGTCGACCCCGGGCCCCGCGCCGACCCCGCCCATCCCGAGGCCGCCGAGATCACCGCTGCCGGTGAGGACGAGGGAGCCCGAGGCCGTGCGGTGAAGGGTGCCGGGGGCGGGTTCGGGCATCGGGGGTGCGCCCTGCACGGGCGGCTGCACGATGTCCGTGCGACGCCAGCTTCCTTCCTCCACCGCCATGGTGACGTGGTCGAAGGCCGCCCGGCCGGTCGTCGGCACGGGGTGGGCGGTGGTCTCGGTGGGGCCGGTCCGTTTCTCGACCGCATGCTGCGGCGAGGTGACGAAGACGCCCGCCTCGGCGCCGGTCGCGGGCAGGTCCGCCACGGGCAGGGTGCCGATGGTGTGCCAGGTGCGGCCGTCGGGCGACCAGGAGCCGGTGATACGGGCATCGGCGCGGGTCAGCCGCAGCCAGACGGGCGCCTTGATGTCGGTGTCGGCGGTCAGTTCGTGCTTGCCGTCGGTCATCATGCGCAGGCCGTGTGCGGGCGTCACCATCAGGGCCGCGTAGGAGGATCCGCTGGTGGTGCCGTTCTTGAGCAGCAGGCCCGCCTTGGCCCAGGATTCGCTGTCCCGCTGTGCGGCGACCCGTACGGTGAAGGTGCCGCCCGCACCCGTGGTGGTCCGGTGCGCGAAGGTCAGGCTGTCGAACTTCGTGGGCCCGTCGTAACTGGTGCCGCTGCCGCTCGCCGAGGCGATGGTCATCAGGAGCAGCAGGGCGACCATGGCGGACAGGGCGAAGGCGGTGCTGCGCACGGACCGAAGTTTCGTCCACTCGGCGCGCAGCGCCCGCACGGGACCGGCTCTCATGACGCCTCCCGCGCGGTGAACTCGGCTTCCTGCGCAGTCAGTTCCATGTACGCCTCTTCCAACGTGGCGCGGTGCCGGGCCAGTTCGGAGAACGGTATGGCGTCCGCGCCGAGCAGTTCCGCGACCTTCTGCGCGGGCAGCCCCGTGACGGTGAGGGATTCGGGGCCGTCCGTGACGACCGTGGCCCCGGCGCCGCTGAGCACCATCAGCGCCTCGGCGCGGCGGGACGTCCGCAGGGCGACGCGCTCGCCGGACACCTCGTCGAGCAGGTCGGACACGTTCGTGTCGGCGAGCAGGCGGCCCCGGCCGATCACGAGGAGGTGGTCGGCGGTGTCCTCCAGCTCGCTCATCAGGTGGGAGGAGACCAGCACCGTTCGGCCCTCTGCCGCAAGGGACTTGAGGAAGCGGCGGATCCACTGGACGCCCTCGGGGTCGAGACCGTTGACCGGTTCGTCGAGGATCAGCACGGGCGGGTCGCCGAGCAGCGCGGCCGCGATGCCGAGCCGCTGCCGCATGCCGAGGGAGAAGCCTCCGGTGCGTTTGCGGGCGGCCGGGGTCAGGCCGACCTGGTCGAGCACCAGGTCGACCCGTCGGGCCGGGAGGCCGCTGTAGTGGGCGAGCCAGAGCAGGTGGTCCCGGGCCCGGCGGCCCGGGTGCAGGGCCTCGCTGTCGAGCAGCGCGCCGACCGTGGCGAGGGGTTCCGCCAGTTCCGTGTACGGCTTTCCGCCGATCAGCGCGGTGCCGCTGTCGGGTGCGTCGAGCCCGAGCAGCATCCGCAGCGTCGTCGACTTCCCCGCCCCGTTGGGCCCCACGAATCCGGTCACCCGCCCCGGCGGCACCGTGAAACTCAGCCCGTCCACCGCCACGTCCTGGCCGTACCGCTTGCACAGTCCCCGCGCCTCGACGGCCGGGCTGTCCCTGAATTCCTTCATGAGAGCAAGGTAGAAACCCCGCCCCTCCCCGGCGTCCCACCCCAGCGCGCTTTCCCCTCCGGTCCTCTCCCCCGCCAGGGGGACCCCGGGGAACTTCTTCGTCTGCGGCCCGGTGGGGCTTCTCGCGCAGTTCCCCGCGCCCCTGAGGCAGGCGCTTCGCGCCGCCTCATCAGATGAGATGCCGCACGAAGTGCGCATCTCAGGGGAGCGGAGAACTGCGCGACCAGCCACGACGAGACCCGCACTCGACGACGAACCCCCATCCCGCTCACCCCGGAGGGCCCGGCCGCCGATAATGACCCGCATGAAGGGGACCTCGACCACCCGGAAAGCCCTCTCCCACCCCGACCTCCCCCTGCTGGCGGCGACGACCCTGACCGCCCTGGCCCTGGGAGAGACACTGGCCCCCGGCAGCGGCCCCGCCCCCTCCGAAACCCTGCTCGGCCTGCTCGCCCTGGCCCTCGGCACCACGGTCCCGCTCGCCTTCCTGCGCTCCCAGCCCCTGCTGACAGCCATCACCGTGACCACGGCGACCCTGCTGACCCCCCTCACGTACGGCCGCCTCCCGCTCTCCGGCCTCCCGGCGCTCGCGGCGGTCCTGTACACGGTGGGCCGGCAGTCGACAGGCCGTACCGCGGCGGCGTTCGCTGTCCCGTTCGCCGCCTGCGCGGCGGCCGGGGTCACCCACGGCACGGCCCTGCTGATCGGCGCGGGCGCGACCCTGGTCGCGGGCCACGCCCACCGCACCCGCACCGAGCACGACCACCGCACGGCGGTCGACTGGGCCCACGCCGACACCGCACTCGCGCACGCGACCCTCGGCGAACGGGCCCGAATCGCAAGGGAGTTGCACGACATCGTCGCCCACCACGTGTCGACGATCTCGGTGCAGGCGGAGACGGCCCGCTACACGACACCGGGGCTGCCGCCCGAGGGCGCGGAGAAGTTCCTGGCGATCGGCGACACGGCCCGGCTCGCGCTCACCGAGATGCGCCGCCTGCTGGGCGTCCTGCGCGAGGACGTGCCCGAGGAGGCCGTCCGCGCCAGAGCCCCGCAACCCGGCCTCGACCAGTTGCTGGCCCTCGTCGACGAGGCCCGCGAGACGTCCGGCGGCGCGGTCCGGCTCATCGTGCGCGGCCCGGCGGGACCGCTCGATCCGGGCCTGGAACTGACCGCGTACCGCATCGTCCAGGAGGCCCTGACCAATGCCCGCCGACACGCTCCCGACGCCGCGACGGACGTGGAACTCATCTACGGGGAGAACGAGTTGAGACTCCGGATACGTGACTGCGGCCCCGGCGCGGGCCCGTCCCGCGACGGCGGCCACGGCCTGCTCGGCATGCGGGAGCGCACCGCCGTGGCGGGCGGCACCCTGCACGCGGGTCCGGCCGCGGCCGGCGGTTTCCTGGTGGAGGCGACGCTGCCGGTCCGCGCCCGGGAGACGCGGTGACCGCCCCCGTGCGCATCGTCGTGGTCGACGACCAGGACGTCGTACGCGCCGGATTCGGCGCCCTCCTCGACAGCCGCCCGGACTTCACGGTCGTCGGCAGCGCGAGCGGCGGCGCGGAGGCGGTGCGGGTGTGCCGGGAGGTGGGCCCGGACCTCGTCCTCATGGACGTCCGGATGCCGGGCATGGACGGCATCGAGGCCACCCGCCGCATCACCCGCGAACAGCCCGCCACCCGCGTCGTGATGCTGACGACCTTCGACCTCGACGAGTACGTGTACGACGCGCTCGCGGCCGGTGCCAGCGGCTTCCTGCTCAAGGACATGCAGGCCGAGCGGCTCTTCGAGGCGGTGCGGGTGGTCGCGGCGGGCGAGGCGCTGCTCGCGCCGACCGTCACCCGCCGCCTGATCGCCGAGTTCACCCGGCTGCGCCCGCGCGCGCTTCCCGAACAGGCCCGCGCCGTCGACGCGCTGACCCCGCGCGAGCGCGAGGTGCTGCGGCTGATCGCCGAGGGCCTGTCCAATCAGGAGATCGCGGCGCGGCTCGTGGTCGGCGGGGAGACCGTGAAGACCCACGTCAGCCGGGTACTCGCCAAGCTGGGGGTGCGCGACCGGGCGCAGGCGGTGGTGGCGGCGTACGAGTCGGGGCTCGTCGTGCCCCGGTCAGGCTGACGGAGCGGCGGTGGACGTCACCCAGTCCTGCCCTTCGTGGGTCTCGTCCGGGTCCACCCCGACCGTGATGGACGCGACGACCCCGTGCGCGATGGCGCCCTTCCTGTAGCGCAGCCGCAGGAGTCCGCCGCCGACTCCGCTCTGGTCGTAGATGGTGTCCTCGGTGAGCGTCGTGCGTTCCGTGGTGTTGGTGGCGTAGGGGTCGACCTCGGCGGAGGCGAGGACGGACGTCTCGTCGAAGAAGAACTGGCCGGTGTGGCAGGTGTGGCCGCCCTCGTACCCGGCGTCGGTCATCTTCCCGCCGACGTGCACCTTGGTGTGGATGTGCACGGCGCGGCCCCGGTACCAGCCGGGGAAGACCGTGCGGAAGTCGACGTGGCCGTGGGCGTCGGTGAGCCAGGTGCCGCGCAGGTACCGCTTGTCGTCGGTGGGGTCGGTCTTGCCGGGGCCGCCGCCTCCCGGCGGGCCGGTCGGTGTACCGGTGGGCGCGTCCGTGGGGGATCCGGTGGGAGGTTCGCCGCCGGGGCCACCGGGACCGCCCTGGGAGGCGTCCTCGTAGCCGGAGTAGAGGCCGAGCGCGTCGCAGTGCCAGATGTCGACGGCGGCGTGCTTCAGCGGGCGGCAGGTGTCGCTGTCGATCACCTTGACGCGCAGGACGAGCGGGATGCCGTCCCGGTCCTCGGTGACGTCCCGGCGGATCTTGTCCGCGTCGATGTAGTACGGGCCCTCGGTGGTCTCCGCCGTGAGCCGGTAGCACTCCTCGCGTACGGGCTTCCCGTCCTTGCCGGGCTGGCGGGCATAGGCGACACCGCCGCCGACGGCCACCGCCGCGACCGCCGCGCTGCCGGCGACCACGGCCTGACGTCGCGTCAATTCACCTGTGCGTGAAGGTTTTTGAGGTACCTCGTTGTCCGTCATGGGCGAGGAACCTAGGGACGGGTGCTGTCATTGAGATGGGCGGGGGCTGTGCGTTCCATAAGAGACGGCGGCGGGCGAACGGACGAGGGGCCCGGAACCGTCGGACGGTTCCGGGCCCCTCTCGGGTCCAGCGGTGGTGCTACTTCTTCTCGACCGGCTTGCGCAGCTGGATGTTGAGCTCGCGCAGGCGCGTCTCGTCCAGCTCGGTCGGGGCGCCCATCATCAGGTCCTGCGCGTTGCCGTTCAGCGGGAACGAGATCGTCTCCCGGATGTTCGGCTCGTCCGCGAGGAGCATGACGATGCGGTCGACGCCCGGGGCGATCCCGCCGTGCGGCGGGGCGCCGAAGCGGAACGCGCGGAGCATGCCCGCGAACTCGGCCTCGACCGTCTCGGCCTCGTACCCGGCGATCTCGAACGCCTTGAGCATGATGTCGGGCTCGTGGTTACGGATCGCGCCGGAGGACAGCTCGATGCCGTTGCAGACGATGTCGTACTGCCAGGCCAGAATGTCCAGCGGGTCCTTCTCCTCCAGGTCCTGCATGCCGCCCTGCGGCATGGAGAACGGGTTGTGGGAGAAGTCGATCTTGCCGGTCTCCTCGTCCTTCTCGTACATCGGGAAGTCGACGATCCAGCAGAAGCGGAAGACGCCCTCCTCGAAGTGGCCGGCGCGCTTGGCGGCCTCGACGCGGACGGCGCCCATGATCTTGGAGACCTCGTCGAACTCGCCCGCGCCGAAGAACACGGCGTGACCGGCCTTGAGGCCGAGGCGCTCGGTGAGGACCTTGACGTTCTCCTCGGTGAGGAACTTGGCGATCGGGCCGGCGAAGGCACCGTCCTCGCCGACGCGGATCCAGGCCAGGCCCTTGGCGCCCTGCTCGACCGCGTAGTCACCCAGGCCGTCGAAGAACTTGCGGGACTGCGAGGCGGTGTCCGGCACCGGCAGCGCGCGCACGTGCTTGCCCGCGAACGCCTTGAACTCCGAGCCCTCGAACACGTCGGTGATGTCGACGAGCTCCAGCTTGGCGCGCAGGTCGGGCTTGTCGTTGCCGTACTTCAGCATCGACTCGCGGAACGGGATCCGCGGGAACGGGGAGGTGACCTCGCGGCCGCCGCCGAACTCCGTGAAGATCTCCGTCATGAGCTTCTCGATGGGCTGGAAGACGTCTTCCTGCTCCACGAAGCTCATCTCGACGTCGAGCTGGTAGAACTCGCCCGGCGAGCGGTCGGCGCGCGCGTCCTCGTCGCGGAAGCACGGCGCGATCTGGAAGTAGCGGTCGAAGCCCGAGATCATCAGCAGCTGCTTGAACTGCTGCGGGGCCTGCGGCAGCGCGTAGAACTTGCCGGGGTTCAGGCGGGACGGGACGACGAAGTCGCGGGCGCCCTCGGGGGAGGTCGCGGCGAGGATCGGCGTCGCCATCTCGTTGAAGCCGAGGGCGACCATCTTCGAGCGGATCGAGGCGATGACCGCGCTGCGCAGCATGATGTTCTTGTGCATGCGCTCGCGGCGCAGGTCGAGGAAGCGGTACTCCAGGCGCCGCTCCTCGTTCACGCCGTCGTCCGCGTTGATCGTGAAGGGGATCTGCTGGGCCGCGCCCAGGACCTCGACCTCGGCGGCCTCGATCTCGACCTCGCCGGTGGGCAGCTCGCCGTTGACGTTGTCGGCGCCGCGGGAGACGACCTTGCCGTCCACGCGGACGACGGTCTCCTTGGTGAGCTTGTCGAGGACCTCGGCGGCCTTCGTGCCCGGGCGGGCGACGAGCTGCGTGATGCCGTAGTGGTCGCGCAGATCGATGAAGAGGATGCCGCCCAGGTCTCGGCGATTGTGCAGCCAGCCGCTCAGCCGGACGTCGGAACCGACGTCAGAGGCGCGGAGCTCGCCGCAGGTGTGGGACCTGTACCGATGCATCGTCGTTCATCCAGCCTTTGCGCTTGGGGTTCCCGGGGAGACAACCCGGATCTCCCCCAGCGTACCGGCCCGCCGCCTCCCGACGATCCTGGATATCGGCGCTCCCACCCCTCTCTGGTGGCCGTACCCGATCGTCACTTCTTAGAGTGGGCGCATGCGCACTGGTGACCCCCTCCCTCCGGTGGAGGACGTCCTCGCCGCTCTCGCGACCGGCCTGTGGCGCTGGGACAACAGGGCGGGCACGGTCACCTTCGACGCGGAGGCCGCCCGCCTCGTCGGGCTGCCCGCACAGATCACGACTCTCACCGAGGCGGGCGCCCGCTCCCGTTTCCACCCGGTGGACTGGAACGAGATCGACGGCATCATCCGGCTCGCCGTCGCCGAGGGCACCCTCGCCGAGGCCCGGCTGCGCATCATGGACGACCAGGGCCGTGTCATCCGTACCGTGCGCAGCCGCTCCAAGCCGGTGATGCTCGGCGACTCCCCCGACCTGTACGAGCTGATCGGCACCCTCCAGGAGGTCGCCGAGCCACCGCCCGGCACCTCCTCCCGCACCCCCGTCACCGGCGACTGGCGCCGCTCCCGCGAGGCGTTCCTGCTGGACGCGGGCCGCGCGCTGGCCGAGGCCGACTCCACGGCCGAGGTGCTGCGGGTCGCGGCCGGTCTCTCCATGCCGGGGTTCTCCCCCGACGGCCTCGCCGTGTTCGGCGTCGCGGGCGACCGGCTCACCGTCATCGGCCACCACGGGCACCGGCCCGGCGCCGAGGGCCCCTTCACCGACATGGACCTGGCCACGGACTATCCGGCGGCGGAGGTCTGCCGCACCGGCCGCGCCGTCTATCTCTCGGCCCCCGAGGAGTACCGGCGCCGCTACCCGGCGGCCTGGCCGCTCGCGGCGGGCTTCAACCGGCAGTCCTGGGCGTTCCTGCCGCTCGTCGTCGCCGGGCGCACCATCGGCGCGTGGATGGCGGGCTTCGCCTACCGGGTCACCTTCACGCCCGACGAGCGCTCGGTGCTGACCACGGTCGCCCGGATGCTGGCCCAGGCCCTCTCCCGGGCCGGGGTCGCCGAGTCGGAGCGCGCCCTGACCGACGGCCTGCAGAAGTCGATGCTGCCCACGATCGGCCCCGAGATCCCGGGCATGACCATCGCGGCCCGCTACGTCCCGACCGGCGGCGGCCTCCAGGTCGGCGGCGACTGGTACGACATGATCCCGCTGCCCAGCGGCCGGATCGCCCTGGTCATCGGCGACGTCCAGGGCCATGACGTGCAGGCCGCGGGCCTCATGGGCCAGCTGCGGATCGCGCTGCGCGCCTACGCCTCCGAGGGCCACCGCCCCGACGCGGTCCTCTCCCGCGCCTCCCGCTTCCTGTACGGGATCACCGCCGACGCGGCGGACCCGTCGGACCTGCGCTTCGCGACGTGCCTGTACATCGAGGCCGACCCGGTCACCGGCACCCTGGAGATGGCCCGCGCGGGCCATCCGGACCCCGCCATACGCACCGCCGACGGCACGGTGATGATGCGCCCCACCGCGGGCGGCCTGCCGCTCGGCATCGACCCCGACGCCGACTACCCGACGACCCGGCTCACCCTGGAACCCTCCGAGACGCTGCTGATCTGCACGGACGGCCTGATCGAGACGGGCGGGCACGATCTCGACTCCGGCTGGTCCCGGATCCGTACGACGCTGGAGACGATCCCCGCCGACGACCTGGAGCTGCTGGCGGACGCCCTCGTCCAGGCGGTCCACGGGCCGTCCTCGCACCACACCACGGGCCCGCTCGCCGACCGCCGCGAGGACGACATAGCGCTGCTTCTGCTGCGCCGCGCGACCGCGTCGCGGGTGCCCGTCACGGCCCGGCGCACCGCCATGACCATCGCGCAGGCAGAGCCGGAGCGGATCGCCGTCGCCCGTCAGCAGCTGCGCGAGCTGCTCCACGACTGGGCCGACGAGGACCAGGTCGACTCGGCGGTGCTGATGGTCTCCGAGATGGTCACCAACGTCCTGGTGCACACCGACGGCGACGCCCTGCTGGTCGCCGAGGTCGGCCGCGGCTGCGAGGGCCCGCGCCGCCTGCGGGTGGAGGTCGCGGACGCCTCGGACGACCTGCCGCACAAGCGCAGGCCGGGCGAACTCGCCTCATCGGGACGCGGATTGGTGCTGATGGAGCTGCTCGCCCAGAAGTGGGGCGTCGACCCGCGGGGCGAGGGCAAGAGCATCTGGTTCGAGCTGTACGAGCCCGAGGAGACCGGCGCGGAGAGCGTCGGCTCGGACGACGGCAGCCCGGAGGACGTCACTCATTCGGCGGTTTCACGTGAAACAGCCGTCTCCGACGGGCTCCCGTAACGCCCCTTCAGCTCCCCGATGATCCCGAACGCGGCCGCCGTCAGCGGCACCGCGAGCAGCATCCCGAGGATGCCGGCGACGGAGGCCCCCGCGGCGATCGCCAGCATCACGAGCGCCGGATGCATCTGCACCGTGCGCGACTGGATCATGGGCTGAAGGATGTGTCCCTCCAGCTGCTGCACCGCGAGGATCACCCCGAGCGTCCACAGGGCGATGACGAAGCCCCGGTCGGCGAGGGCGACGAGGACGGCGACGGCGCCGGAGATGGTGGCGCCGAGGTAGGGGATGTAGGCCCCGACGAAGACGAGCGCGCCCAGGCCCACCGCGCCCGGCACCCGCAAAATCAGCAGGCCGATGGTGATGCACAGGGCGTCGATGAGCGCGATGAAGGTCGTCCCGCGCATGAAGCCGGAGATCGCCTCGAAGGCACGGCGCCCCATCGCCTCGATGACCTCACCGGCGCCGCGCGGCGCGACCGCGTGGGCGAGACCCGCGGCGCGGTCGGAGTCCTTGAGGAAGAAGAACGTGAGCAGCAGCGCGAGGACGGAGGTCGCGAGGAGCGAGCCGATGACCGAGAGCCCGGTGAGCACGCCGCCGGCGAGGCTGGAGCCCCACTTGGAGAGCAGGTCCTTGGCGTTGTCGGCGACATTGCCGAGGTCGTCGGCGCCACTGAGCCCGAAGTGCGCGCGGATCCAGTCGCCCGCGTCCTGGACGGAGTCGACGATCTGGTCGCCGGTGTCGATGAGCGCCTTGACCACGATGTACCCGGCGCCGCCGACGACGGCGATCAGGGCGACGCAGGTCAGCGCGGCGGCGAGGGCGCGCGGCACCCTGCGCCGGTTCAGCCACTCGAAGACGGGCGCGAGCAGCGCGGTGCCGAGCAGGGCGAGCAGTACCGGGGTGACCGCCGACTTGAAGACGACGCAGAGCCAGATGGCGACGGCGGCGACACCGGTGACGAGCAGGGCCACCGCGCACCAGGCGGCGGTGCGCCGGGCCGCTTCGGGAAGCAGCGGTGTGCCCGGGGGCGGTTCCTGGGGCTCTCGGGTCGTCTGCACGGTCCCAGGTCATCACGCGCGCGTGGCCCCGACCTTCCGGGCGGGGCCACGCGGGTGACGTGCTGTCAGCTGGTGTGCGGCAGACGCTCCGTGGTGGGGACGACGCCCAGGCGGCCGGCCTGGAAGTCGTCGAAGGCCTGCTGGAGTTCGGCCTTGGTGTTCATCACGAACGGGCCGTAGTGCGCCATGGGCTCACGGATCGGCTGTCCGCCCAGGATCACGACCTCCAGGTCGGGGGTGTTCGAGTCCTGGGACTCGTCGGCCCGCACGGTCAGGGAGGAGCCCGCGCCGAACACGGCCGTCTGCCCCATGTGGACGGGCCGGCGGTCGGTGCCCACGGTGCCGCGCCCGGCGAGGACGTAGACCAGTCCGTTGTAGTCCTCGCGCCAGGGCAGCGTCGCCTCGGCGCCGGGGCGGACGGTGGCGTGCACCATCGTGATCGGCGTGTGCGTGATGCCCGGACCCTCGTGGCCGTCGAACTCACCGGCGATGACGCGGAGCAGCGCGCCGCCGTCCTCCGTGGTGAGCAGCTTGACCTGGCCGCCGCGGATGTCCTGGTAGCGCGGGTCCTGCATCTTGTCCTTCGCGGGCAGGTTCACCCACAGCTGGAGGCCGTGGAAGAGGCCGCCGGACATGACCAGCGACTCCGGCGGCGCCTCGATGTGCAGGAGGCCCGAGCCGGCCGTCATCCACTGGGTGTCGCCGTTGGTGATGGTGCCGCCACCGCCGTTGCTGTCCTGGTGGATGAAGGTGCCGTCGATGATGTACGTGACGGTCTCGAAGCCGCGGTGCGGGTGCCAGGGCGTGCCCTTGGGCTCTCCGGGCGCGTACTCCACCTCGCCCATCTGGTCCATCATGATGAACGGGTCGAGGTGGCGGTAGTTGATCCCGGCGAACGCGCGGCGCACCGGGAAGCCCTCGCCCTCGAAGCCGGTGGGCGCGGTCGTCACGGTGAGCACGGGGCGTGCCACGGCGTCGGCCGGCGCCGTCACACGGGGCAGGGTCAGCGGGTTCTCGACGGTCACAGCGGGCATTTTGGGGACCTCCTCGGTTCCTCGTGCCTCGATATTAGTTGAACGTAGAACTTTCTGCCACCCAGAACGCCGAACGCCCGGAGGGCATTCCCTCCGGGCGTTCTGAGTGCGGGGTGCTGGGCGCTCAGTCGTACAGGCGCTCAGCCGTACATGCGGCGCATGGCGAAGTCGACCATCTGCTCGACCGCCTTCGCGTCGAAGACCATCCGGTGCTCGCCCTCCATGTCGAGGACGAAGCCGTACCCGGTGGGCAGCAGGTCGATCACCTCGGCGCCGGTGATGACGAAGTACTTGGACTCCTTGCCGGCGTACCGGCGCAGTTCCTTGAGCGTGGTGAACATCGGGATCACCGGCTGCTGCGTGTTGTGCAGCGCCAGGAAGCCCGGGTTGTCACCGCGGGGGCAGTAGACCTTCGACGACGCGAAGATCTGCTGGAAGTCCTCGGCGGACATCGAGCCCGTGGTGAACGCGCGGACCGCGTCGGCGAGCGACGGCGGCGACGGCTCCGGGTACAGCGGTGCCTGCTGCCCGTATCCGCCCATGCCGGCCTGCGGGGGCATGCCCTGCTGCGGCGGCGCGTACTGCTGCTGGCCGCCCGCCCCGCCCGGGGTCCGCTCGTATCCGTACATGGGGGCAAGAGTACCGAGGGCGGGCGGCGCGATGGGGCCGGCCGGACGCCTTCCGTTCGCCGAACCGCCGGACGTCCCGTGGAGCGTTCCGTCACAGTTGACCCCACAGGGGTTGATTCTTATTACCGGCGGGTAGCATCCTGTTGGTTACTAGTTGGTATGCGTATGAGGTCGGCCGCGGTCGGCCCTCCCTCCCGAGTCTTTACGGAGCCGTCGCCATGGGGCACTACAAGTCGAATCTCCGCGACATCGAGTTCAACCTCTTCGAGGTGCTCGGCCGCGACAAGCTGTACGGCGCCGGCCCGTTCGCGGAGATGGACGTCGAGACCGCCAAGAGCATCCTCAGCGAGACCACCCGTCTCGCCGAGAACGACCTGGCGGAGTCCTTCGCGGACGCCGACCGCAACCCGCCGGTCTTCGACCCCGAGACGAACACGGCGCCGATCCCGGAGACCTTCAAGAAGTCCTACAAGGCCTTCATGGACTCCGAGTACTGGCGCCTGGGCCTGCCCGAGGAGATCGGCGGCACCACGGCCCCGCGCTCCCTGATCTGGGCCTTCGCCGAGCTGATCCTGGGTGCGAACCCGGCGATCTGGATGTACTCCTCCGGCCCCGCGTTCGCCGGCATCCTCTTCGAGGAGGGCAACGACGCGCAGAAGAAGATCGCCGAGATCGCCGTCGAGAAGCAGTGGGGCTCGACGATGGTGCTCACCGAGCCGGACGCCGGTTCGGACGTCGGCGCCGGCCGCACCAAGGCCGTCCAGCAGGACGACGGCTCGTGGCACATCGAGGGCGTGAAGCGCTTCATCACGTCCGGTGAGCACGACATGTCGGAGAACATCCTCCACTACGTGCTGGCCCGCCCCGAGGGCCACGGCCCCGGCACCAAGGGCCTCTCGCTCTTCCTGGTCCCGAAGTTCGAGTTCGACTGGGAGACCGGCGAGCTGGGCGAGCGCAACGGCGTCTACGCCACGAACGTCGAGCACAAGATGGGCCTCAAGGCGTCCAACACCTGCGAGATGACCTTCGGCGACCAGCACCCCGCCAAGGGCTGGCTGATCGGCGACAAGCACGACGGCATCCGCCAGATGTTCCGCATCATCGAGTTCGCCCGCATGATGGTCGGCACGAAGGCGATCTCGACGCTGTCGACGGGTTACCTGAACGCGCTGGAGTACGCCAAGGAGCGCGTCCAGGGCTCCGACCTGGCCGCCTTCGGCGACAAGGCCGCGCCCAAGGTCACCGTCACGCACCACCCGGACGTGCGCCGCTCGCTGCTCACGCAGAAGGCCTACGCGGAGGGCATGCGCTCGCTCGTCCTCTACACCGCCTCGGTGCAGGACGCGATCCAGCTCAAGGAGGCCTCCGGCGAGGACGCCTCGACCGAGCACGCGCTCAACGACCTGCTCCTGCCGATCGTGAAGGGCTACGGCTCCGAGAAGGGCTACGAGCAGCTCGCGCAGTCGCTCCAGACCTTCGGCGGCTCCGGCTTCCTCCAGGAGTACCCGATCGAGCAGTACATCCGGGACTCCAAGATCGACACCCTGTACGAGGGCACCACCGCCATCCAGGGCCAGGACTTCTTCTTCCGGAAGATCGTCCGCAACCAGGGCGCCGCGCTGAACGGTCTGGCCGAGGAGATCAAGAAGTTCCTCGCCGTGGAGACCGGCGGCGAGGAGCTGGCCGGGGCCCGCGAGTCGCTGGCCAAGGCCGCCGTCGAGCTGGAGGCCATCGTCGGCGTCATGCTGACCGACCTGGCCGCCACCGAGCAGGACGCCAAGAACATCTACAAGGTGGGCCTGAACACGACCCGCCTGCTGATGGCCTCCGGTGACGTCGTCGTCGGCTACCTCCTGCTCAAGGGCGCCGCGATCGCCGCCGAGCGGCTCTCCGAGGGTGCGGCCGGCAAGGACGTCGCCTTCTACCAGGGCAAGGTCGCCGCGGCGAAGTTCTTCGCGGCGAACGTTCTGCCCGGGGTCACCGGTGCGCGCAAGCTGGCGCAGGGCACCAGTGAGTCGGGGCTGGATGTCATGACGCTGGACGAGTCCGCGTTCTAGGCTCCGCCGACCCGGATCGAGCCTGAGGCCCGTTGTCCCCTCGAGGGACGACGGGCCTCTCGCGTCTCGTCGCCGGCTGCCGGCCGGTGGCCTCTTCTCGCGCAGTTCCCCGCGCCCCTGAGGCATGCGCTCCGCGCAGCCTCCCTGGACGAGCGAAGCTCGCTTCAGGGGCGCGGGGAACGGCGCGACCAGCCCCCACCGGCCGGCGCACGAAGAACCCCCCAGGGGCGCGGGGAACGGCGCGAGAAGAGGCCACCGGCCCGCGCACGAAGAACCACCCAGGGGCGCGGGGAACTGCGCGAGAAGCCCCACCGGCCCGCGGGCGGGAAACGGTGCTGGGCAGGTGGTCTGCAACCCGCACTACCCTGGCGGCATGAGCACATCCACCGGCCCCTTCGACCGCGGCCACACCGACGACCTGATGACCTTCCTCGCGGCAAGCCCCACCCCGTACCACGCGGTGGCGACGGCAGCCGCCCGCCTGGAGAAGGCCGGATTCAAGCAGGTCGCCGAGACCGACGCCTGGGACGGCGAGACCGGTGGAAAGTACGTCACGCGCGGCGGCGCGATCATCGCCTGGTACGTGCCGCGGGGAGCCCGGCCCCACACCCCGTACCGCATCGTCGGCGCCCACACCGACTCCCCGAACCTGAGGATCAAGCCGCAGCCCGACATGGGCAGCAACGGCTGGCGCCAGGTCGCCGTCGAGATCTACGGCGGCCCGCTCCTCAACTCCTGGCTCGACCGCGACCTCGGCCTCGCCGGCCGGATCACCCTGCGCGACGGCGGCGAGCGCCTGATCGACATCGACCGGCCCCTGCTGCGCGTGCCCCAGCTCGCCGTCCACCTGGACCGCGGGGTGAACGTCGACGGCCTGAAGCTGGACAAGCAGCGCCACATGCAGCCCATCTGGGGCCTGGGCAGCGACGTCCACGAGGGCGACCTGCTGGGCTTCATCGAGGACGAGTACGGCCTGGAGCGCGGCTCCATCACCGGCTGGGACCTCATGCCGTACGCCGTCGAGGCCCCCGCCTACCTGGGCCGCGACAAGGAGCTCGTGGCCGGACCGCGGATGGACAACCTGCTGTCCGTGCACGCCTGCACCGCCGCCCTCACCGAGGTCAGCAAGGCGGAGGAGCTGCCGTACATCCCGGTGTTCGCCGCCTTCGACCACGAGGAGAACGGGTCGCAGTCCGACACCGGCGCCGACGGCCCGCTGCTCGGCACCGTCCTGGAGCGCTCGGTCTTCGCGCGCGGCGGCTCCCTGGAGGACCGGGCGCGGGCCTTCGCCGGCACCGTCTGCCTCTCCTCCGACACCGGCCACGCCGTGCACCCCAACTACGCCGAGCGCCACGACCCCACCCACCACCCGCGCGCCAACGGCGGCCCGATCCTCAAGGTGAACGTCAACAACCGCTACGCCACCGACGGCGTCGGCCGCTCCGTGTTCGTCGCCGCGTGCGAGAAGGCGGGCGTGCCCTACCAGGCGTTCGTCTCCAACAACGCGATGCCGTGCGGGACGACGATCGGCCCGATCACCGCCGCCCGGCACGGGATCAAGACCGTCGACATCGGCGCGGCGATCCTTTCCATGCACAGCGTGCGCGAACTGTGCGGCGCGGACGACCCGTTCCACCTGGCGAACGCGCTGTGGGCCTTCCTGGAAGGCTGAGTTCCGAACCTCTGTGTGATGCCGGAAGCCCCGGGTACCCGGGGCTTCCAGAAGCCGTGCGTCACACAGATTTGTGGGGAGGGAACCTCATGAGTATGGGAGGTTGCATCATCCTGGTCGCCGTCGGCGCGATCCTCGCCTTCGCGACCGACTGGCACATGAAGGGCGTCAACCTTGATCTCGTCGGCTGGATCCTGATGATCGTCGGCCTGATCGGACTCTTCGTGTTCCGCAGCGTGGGCCGGCGCCGCCTCGCCCCGCACAGCCGCACCACCGTGGTCGAGGACGACCGGGAGCCGCGCATCTGACGGCCCCGGCGACTGTGCTCCCCCGTATCCTGGTCATCCCGCCGTTGACGGGGATCTCGGGGTTTCGTAGGGGAGCACAGTCGTGGAGTTCCGGCTGCTCGGCGCGGTCGCCGTGGCCACACAGAGCGGGGAACTCCCCCTCGGACCCGCCAAGCGGCGCAGCCTGCTCGCGGCGCTGCTGCTGCGGCCCAACACCGCCGTCCCCCTCGACCAGCTGATCGACGCACTGTGGCCCGAGGGCCCGCCCGCCCGGGCCAGAACGGTCGCCCAGGGCCACGTCTCGCGGCTGCGGGCGCTGCTCGCGCAGGGCGGCGCCGACGAATGGGGCGTCAGGCTCGTCACCCGCGGCGACGCCTACGTCCTGGAGATGCCCGAGTCGCTGCTCGACGCCCACCGCTTCGAGGAACTCGTCCGCCTCGCCCACGACCAGCGCACCCCCGACGACGCCGCCGCCCTGCTGCGCGAGGCACTGGCACTGTGGCGCGGGCCCGCGCTCGTCGGCGTCGCCACCGGCGGCTCGCTCCGGGTCGCGGCGGACGGCCTGGAGGAGGCCCGGATCTCGGCGGTCGAACACCTCGCCCGCACCTACGGGGAGTTCGGCGACCACGCCCGGGCCGCCTCCCTGCTGCACGCCGAGGCCGTCGCCCACCCGATGCGGGAATCGCTCGCCGGAGCCCTGATGCGGGCGCTGTACCGCTCGGGCCGCCAGTCCGACGCCATCGACCAGTACCACCGCACCCGCACCCTCCTCGCCGAGGAACTCGGCGTCGACCCCGGTGCCGCGCTGCGCGAGGCGTACGCGGAGATCCTGGCGGGCGGCACCGCCGCGGCACCGCCCCACCCCACCCCCGCCGCAGCCCCCGCCCCCGGCCCCGAGCCGGAACCGGCGGCCGGACCCGATCTGCTGCCGCGGCCCCCGCGCGGCTTCGTCGGCCGCGACCGCGAACTGGCCGCGATCGGCGCCGCCACGCGCCGCGAGCACGCCGTCGTCGTCATCACCGGCCCCGCCGGGGTCGGCAAGACCGCGGCCGCCCTGCACTGGGCCCACACCGCCCGCGCGCACCACGACGGCGTGCTCTTCGCCGACCTGCGCGGCTTCCACGACGAGAGCGGCGGCGACAGCGGCCCCGAAACCGCCGACGTGCTCCGCGAGTTCCTGATCGCGCTCGGCGTCCCGGCCCGCGAACTGCCCGAGACACCGGGCGCGCTGGCCGCCGCGTACCGCACCCGCACGGAAGCGCGCCGCCCCCTCGTCGTCCTCGACAACGCCCGCACCGCCGCCCAGGTCCGCCCGCTCCTCCCGGCCGGTCCCGGCAGCGCCGCCCTGGTCACCTCGCGGCTGCGCCTGGACGGTCTCGCGGTCAGCGAACTCGCCCGGACCGTCGACATCGGCGTCCTCGACGGCGCCGCGTCCGCCACCCTGCTCGCCGCGGCCACCGGCGCCGAGGACCGGCTCGCCGCCGAACCCGCCGCCGCGGCCCGGCTCGCCGAACTCTGCGCGGGCCTCCCGCTGGCGCTGCGCGTCGTGGCGGCCCGGATCAACGCCCGGCCGCAGTGGCCGCTGGCCGCCCTCGCCGACGAACTGGCCGACGAACAGCGCCGCCTGGCGCTCCTCGACGTCGACGACACCGGGGTCGCCGCCGCCCTCCGGCTCACCCTGCGCGCCCTGCCCGCCGACGCCCGGCTGCTCTTCCGCCGGCTCGCCGCCCTGCCGGGACCCGACCTCGACCGGTACGCGGCCGCCGCCCTCACCGCGACCCCGCCCGCCGACGCCGCCACCGCCCTCGACCGGCTCGCCGCCGCCCACCTGGTGACGGAGCGGTCCCCGGGCCGGTACGGGATGCACGACCTGGTCCGCCTGTACGCGCGCGGCCCCGCCCGGCAGGAGACGGCCGACGACCCGGCCGAACCCGACGCCGAGCCCGCCGGTGAACCCCTCGTCCGCCTCCTCGACCACTACGTGCGCACCGCCCTGCGCGCCGCCGCCGTCGCCGAACCCGACGACCGGCCCTGCTGCACACCGCCGCCCGACGCGCGGCCCGACCTCGGCGGCCCCGCGCTGCCCGACCGGACGAGCGCGCTCGGCTGGTTCGCCGCGCAGCGCGAGAACCTCGCGGCGGCCGCCGGTGCCGCCTTCACCGCGGGCCACGACGACCGGGCCTGGCGGCTCGTCGTCCTCCAGTGGCCGTCCATCGTCGGATACGTACGCGACGACTGGATGCCCCTGCTCGAACAGGGCCTCAGCGCGGCCGTGCGGCTCGGCGACCCGGACGCCGAGGCGCGGGTGCGCGCCCTGTACGGCTGGGTCCTCACCGAGGAAGGGCGGCTCGCCCAGGCCCTGGAGCACCTGGAGCGCGCCCCGGCACTCGCCGCCCGCGCGGGCGACCCGTCCAGCGAGGCCACCGCCCTGGTCAACCTCGCCGTCGCCCTGGACCGGACCGGCGCCCCGGGCCCCGAGTCCCTCGCCCACCTGACCCGCGCCGCCGAACTGGCCCACGCCGCCGACGACGTCCTCACCGAACTGCTCGCCCTCGAACACCGGGCCCGCGGCCTGCTCGCCCTCGACGACCACCCGGCCGTGCTCGCCTGCACGGAGCGCGGCCTCGCGCTGCCCGCCGCCGCGGAAGGGCTCGCGCCGCTGCGCCAGATCCTGCTGCGCGTCTCGCGCGGCACCGCGCTCCTCGCCCTCGGCCGCACCGAGGAGGCCCGCGCCGACCTGCGCCGGGCCCACGACGACGCGCTGCGGCGGGGCTTCGAGGAGGGGGTGCTGCGGGCGAAGGACCCGTTGGCGCGGGCCGACAGCCAAACGGCGACGGGGCGCTAACGCGAGGGCGACCGAACGGCGACCGCACCCGGCACCGTAGGGGACACAAGCAGCCCGCCGGACCAGAAGGCGGGCGCACGGAACCGGGGGAGCACCACCATGACCCGCACCAGCCTGACCCGCACCACCGCCCGCACGACCGCCCTCGCCACCGCCGCCGTGATCCTCGGCCTGACGATGACCGCCTGCTCCGGCAGCGACGCGACGGGAACCAAGGACGAAGGCGCCGCGACGGCCAAGAACACGAGCGCCGGAGCGAGCACGGACAGCGGCTCGGCCGCCAAGAAGTCCACGGACACGCAGCAGGCGGGCGGCACGGCCGACGCGGACGCCGCCAAGAGCACCTCCAGCGGCAAGGGCGCCACCGGCGGGACCGCCGCGAAGAAGACGCCCGAGTGCAAGGTCACGTCGCTCGGCTACACCCTCAAGCGCAAGAACCCGGAGCAGCAGGGCGACCACCTGCTGATCACCGCGGTCAACAAGTCCGGCAGCGCCTGCACCGTGCAGAAGTTCCCGGTCGTCACCCCGGGCGACGCCAACGGCGACGTGCCCGTCGCCAAGGACGACGTACGGCCCGCGCAGCCGCTGCTCGTCCCGGCCGGCGGCACGATCTACTCCGCGCTCCCCGTCTACCAGGAGGTCAAGGCCGACGACGACTACTTCACGTCGATCCGGCTCTCCCTGGTCATGAACGACGCCGACGCCTCCGGCGCCTCCGTCACCCTGAAGACTCCCGGCGAGGTCGAGTACGCGGGCAAGCGCGCCGACGGCATCGAGGTGCTCTCCTGGAACACCCGGATGCCGTACGCGAACTGACGTCCTGTCAGCCGTCCAGGCCGGCCAGCACCAGCGGCAGCCGGTCCGCCCCGCCCTCGGCGACCCGGACCGGCACGCCCCAGTCCTGCTGATGGACGTGGCAGGCCGGGTACTCGTTGGCCGGGTCGTCGTCGCAGGACGCGGCCATGGCGGAGACGTGCAGCACGCCCTCCGGCACCGCCGGGTTCAGCACCAGCTCGCGGGCCAGGTCGGTGCCCGGTCCGTCACCCGCGGCGAGCAGTTCGGGCGGCGTCGCCGAGACGAGCAGCCGGGTCGAGGGCCCGTACCGGGTGTCCAGCTTCTGCCCGGCCGGCGCCCGGAAGATCACGTCGAGCCGCAGCTTGCCGCCCGCCACCTCGGTCGCGGCGCGCTGGGTGCGGTGGGCGACGGACTCGACGCGCACGGCCTCCTCGGGCAGCCGCAGCCGGGTCAGCCGGTGCCGCGCGGACTCCACGACGACGATCTCGCCGGTGTCACCCACGAGTACGGCGTCGCTCGGCTCCCGCAGATCGGTGGCGAGCGTGCTCACCTGCCCGGTCGCCGGGTCGTAGCGGCGCAGCGCGTGGTTGTACGTGTCCGAGACCGCGACCGAGCCGTCGGGCAGCGCGGTGACGCCCAGCGGGTGCTGGAGCAGCGCCTGTCCGGCGTCGCCGTCCCGGTGCCCGAAGTCGAACAGACCGGTGCCGACGGCGGTGTGCACGGCCCCGTCCGGGTCCACCCACCGCAGCGCGCTGGTCTCCGAGTCGGCGACCCACAGCCGCTCCTCGGTGGCCGCGAGCCCGGACGGCTGCGCGAACCAGGCCTCGGCGCCGGGACCGTCGACCAGCCCCTCGTTGGTCGTCCCGGCCGCGACGCCCACCGTCCCCTCCACCGGGTCGTACGTCCACAACTGGTGCACGCCCGCCATGGCGATCCACACCTTGCCGCCGAAGACGGCCACGTCCCACGGCGAGGACAGGTCGACGTCACGGGCCGGGCCGCCGGTCGGCGACCCCTGCCACCACTGCCTGCCGGTGCCCGCGAGGGTGCTGATCGCACCGGTCGTGAGGTCGACGGCGCGCAGCGCGTGATTGACGGTGTCGGCCACGACCACCGTGCGGTCATCGAGCAACGCGAGCCCCTGCGGCTCGTTGAACGCATCGTCCGCGAAGCCCCGCGCCCCGCTCCCGATCCGCCGCACGACGCTCTCCCCGTCGGCCGCCAGCTCCACGAGCTGATGCCGCGTCGTATCGCTGACCAGGAAGTTCCCAGACGGCAGCAGCAGCGCCTTGCCGGGAAAACGCAGATCGGTCGCGACCGGCTCGGGCGCCACGTACGGCCCGTCGCCGCGCCGCAGCGTCCCCTTCGCCGTGTGCTCGGCCTCCAGCTCCTCCACCAGCCGCTCGATGGCGTGCGCGTGCCCCTCACCGGCGTGCTGCGCGACGACGTACCCCTCGGGGTCGATCACGACGAGCGTGGGCCAGGCCCGCACCGCGTACTGCTTCCAGGTCGCCAGCTCCGGATCGTCGAGCACCGGGTGCTCCACCCCGTACCGCTCGACGGCGTCGACGACCGCCGCGTGCTCGGCCTCGTGCACGAACTTCGGCGAGTGCACCCCGATGATCACAAGGGTGTCCCGGTGCTTCTCCTCCAGCTCCCGCAGCTCGTCGAGGACGTGCAGGCAATTGATGCAGCAAAAGGTCCAGAAATCGAGCACCACGATGCGTCCGCGCAGGTCGGCGAGGGTGTACTCCGTGCCGCCGGTGTTCAGCCAGCCGCCTTTGCCGACCAGCTCGGGGGCGCGGACGCGGGCACGGCGGTGGGTGGGGGCGGGCGCGGAGTCGTTCATGATTCAAGGGTGCCACGGGACTCGGCGCACAGGATCTGCGCCATCCGGTGGTAAGCGCCGCCCGGTGCCGCCGTGGCGGGCGGTGGGGTGCGCATGCTGGGCAGCTATGAGCGACACGAGCACCGTCGGGCGGGCGACCGCGTGGGCCGCCGCGCGGGTGAAGGAGGTCCGGGAGGAGTTTCCGTTCGTCACGCGTCTGACCCGGCAGCTGGTCGCCGTGAACCTGCTGGACTCCGCGACCCGGCTCGCCGCGCAGACGTTCCTGACGGCGATCCCGATCCTGTTCGTCGTCGCCGCGTTCGCGCCCGCCTCCGTGCGGGAGCAGATGCTGGAGTCGGCGCGCGGCTCCCTGGGGCTGAGCGGCGACTCGCTGGCTCAGGTGCGGCAGGTGTACGGGAGCGGGGACGGCGGGGACTCGGTGGCGCGGGACACCTCGGGGGCGGTCGGCGCGCTGGTCATGCTGGCGTCGGCGACCGCGTGCAGCAGGGCGTTGCAGCGGGTGTGCGAGCGGGCGTGGGGGCTGCCGCCGGCCGGTCTGGGGCTGATCGCCTGGCGGTGGGTGGCCTGGCTGTGCGTGTGGCTCGTTGTGGCGATGCTGCAGAACGTGCTGCGCGGCGGTTTCGGCGCGGGCCCGTGGCTGGGCGTCCCGCTGTCGTACGTGGTCGGCGTGCTGCTGTGGTGGTGGACGCAGCATCTGCTGCTCGGCGGGCGGGTGCCGTGGCTGCCGCTGCTGCCGGGCGCGCTGCTCACGGGGGTGGGGGTGGTGTCCCTGTCGTGGTCGTCGGCTCTCTACATGCCGCGCACGCTGAACCGTTCGCTGGCCGAGTTCGGGCCGTTCGGCCTCGTCTTCTCGCTGCTGTCGTGGCTGATCGTGGTGTTCACGGTGGTGTGCGTGGGGATCTCCGCCGGGTGCGTCATCGCGCGGGAGCGGCCGGTGGCGCGTCGTCTGGGGACTCCTGCGGCAGGGCGGAGGCCGGGAGCGTAGGGGCGTCGAGGAACTCGATCACGGCGAGGGCGCAGACGGCGACGACCGCGATCCAGAACACCACCATGCCGGTGGGGTAGGACCAGACGATCAGCACGGCCGCGGCGACGGCGGCGACCGTGACGTTCAGCCACGTACGCATCCGGTGCACCCACGGGCCGACCGGGCCGAACGTGCCGGAGCCGCCGGTGAACAGGGTGTCCCGTACGGAGCCGATCGCGCCGGTCCACACGCCGCGCACCGCCCGCGCCCAGCGGCCGGGGCCGCTCAGCCAGGAGGCGAGGGCGACGACCGCGCCGAGGACGGCGACGACGCGGACGGCCGTGCGCAGGAAGCGGACCAGGGTGTCGTAGACGGCGCCGGCGGCGGGCCGGGAGACGTCGGCGGGCAGGGCGTCCAGATAGACGGCGCGGCCGATCCACAGCGCGAGGCCGAGCACGAGCGCTCCGACGGCGATCGCGAGCGCGGCGGTGGTCAGGGCGCGGCGCCTGCGGCGGGCGAGCAGGACGGCGCCCGCGGCCAGCAGGAGGACGATCAGCGGCAGTACCCAGGAGAGCAGCTGGAGCAGGCGGAAGCCGGTGCGGGCCTGGGCGAGGGCGCCGGTGGACTGCATGACGGTGATGCTGGTGTGCACCTCGGGGAGGTTCCCGGCGACCGTGAGCCCCTGGTCGACGAGGGCCTGTTTGACCTTGTCGACGACCGGGGCGAGGTCGAGGGTGACCTCGCCGTCCTCGACCTTGACCGCGCCGTCGTCGTGGCCGGTGAGGGCCTTGTCGACGGCGGCGTGGGCGGTGCGGTTGAGCTGGTCCCAGACGGTGGCGAAGGCGGGGCTCGACACGAACTTCGCGGTCGTGTTGCGGACCAGGGAGGTGAGGCCGCTGGTGAGGGGGCCGTCCGCGGCGCCGAGCGCCTTCTCGAGGAGGGGCCGGTCGGCGGGGGCGACGCCGGAGAGCAGGTCGCCTACGTCGATCCGGTCCATGACGGCCGTGGTCACCCGGTTGGTGACGGCCGTGCGCACGTCGGGGTCGTCGGCGAGCGGTGCCATGGTCTGGACGTAGCGGTCGGTGTCGCCGATCAGCGCGTTCGACCAGACGGCGACCACGCCGAGCGGGGTGAGGAGCGCCGCGAGGATCACCAGGATCACGGCGAGGGCCGATCTGGGGCGGGAGCGGGGCCGTGGTGCGTGCTCCGCGGCCTCCAGTTCGCGCACCCGGGCCTTCAGCGCGGCGAGTTCGTCGTCCCTGGTCATGTGTACAGGAGACGTGAAGCGGGCGGTTTTCGCTCGTTGAGCGTCGGACGACAGAGCGCGGACGCGTCTGCCTGGTCGGGAGCAGACGCGTCCGCGGGTCTCTTCGTGGTTGCTCGCGCCTACTTCAGCGGGCTGCCGAAGAGGGCCTTGGTGACGGGGGCGCCGAGGTCGGTCGGGTTGAGCGCGATCGAGCCGGTGCCGGTCACGCCGCTCGCGGAGCCCGGGAACGTCCACACCGCGCCGGAGGAGTCGTTCTCCCCGGTGGCGGAGACGGCCAGGTCGCGGCTGCCGTCGCCGTTCACGTCGAGCAGGGCGCAGTCGGAGCCGAACAGGTCGCCGCTCTCGGCGACGCCCGGCACGTTCGCCGAGTTCTGGTTGAGGACGACGGAGCCGGTGCCGGTGACGCCGTCGGCCGAGCCGGGCAGCAGCGCGACCGCGCCCGCGTCCGTCAGGCCGCTGAAGTCCTCGCCGGAGATGCCGAGGGCGACGTCGGCCTTGCCGTCACCGGTGACGTCGGCGACGGAGACGCAGGAACCGAGGTGGTCGCCGTCCTCCTGGGCGCCGTAGAACCCGGGCAGCGACTGGTCGAACTCCTGGGTGCGGTCGCCCTTCAGGCCGTCCTTGGTGCCGAACGCGAGGGTGACCTTCTGCATCGTGTCGCCGATGTCGGAGTCCTCGGGGTCGGAGCCGACGACCAGGTCGTCGATGCCGTCGCCGTTCACGTCACCGGTGGCCAGGGCGCCCTGGGTCTCGGGGGCCCAGCCGCGCTTGAAGCCCGCGGCGCTGCCGTACAGGACGGTGTTGTTCCACGTGCCGTCGCCGCTGTAGGAGCGCAGGGCGAGGTCGTCGCGGCCGTCGCCGTTGAGGTCGCCGACGGCCTTGAAGAAGACCGGGCCGGTCGTGGAGTCCGGGCCGTCGACACAGCCGTACTGGTCGTCGACGCAGGTGGCGTCGTCCTTGCCGTAGCCCCACCACTCGGACTTGTCCATGAAGTTCAGCTTCTTGGCGGGGGCGCCGGCCCGGGTGACCGGGCCCTTCCAGAGCGCGGCGCCCTGGTGCTCGGGGTCGTCGCCGTAGGAACCCATGGCGGCGAGCAGCGCCAGGTCGGCCTTGCCGTCGCCGTCGAAGTCGCCGATCTGCGGCGTACGGCCGTACGTGGCGATCGCGGTGCCGCCGGTCAGGCCGGAGGCGGAGCCCCACAGGATGACGGCGCCGGTGGTCGACTTGGTGCTGCCTATGACGAGGTCGCTGAAGCCGTCCCCGTCGAGGTCTCCCTTGGTGACGGAGGCGCCGAAGCCCTCCTTGGCGGCGGCGGAACCGGGGACACCGGCGGTCGAGCGGCTGATCAGCGTCTTGTTCGCGGCCTTCGGGCCGGTCGGCGATCCGTAGGTCACCGCGACGTAGCCTGCCCCCGCCTTGCCGGAGACGGTGCCGCCGGCGGCGCCGGAGACGAGGTCGGCGTAGCCGTCGCCGTTGAAGTCGTCGGCGCGGTCGGCCTTGCCGGCGGTGGCGGCGGCGGCCTGTCCCGGTGCGAGCGACAGGGCGGCGAGCCCGCCCCCGACCAGCGCGGCGGCCATCAGCGGTGCGGTGAGACGAAGTCGTGCACGTGCCATGAGGGGAGTTCCTTCGATTGGTCAGGTCGTAAAGTCACGTCCATCTCTTAGGACCCACCTGTTCCCCCAATGGTTGCAGCTACCACTGAACTGTCCTGATTGCTACGGGTCTTGGGCCGCCGCTGCTCCTTTAGGGATCGGGGAGGGGTCCGATCGGCGGCTCGGGGGAACTCTCGACGTATGCGCTACGAAGTGAGGGAACGGCTCTTCGCCATCGGCGAGGACTACTGGATCGAGGACGAGAACGGCCACAAGGCGTTCCTCGTCGACGGCAAGGCGATGCGGCTGCGCGACACCTTCGAGCTGAAGGGGGCGGACGGCCGTGTCCTCATCGACATCCACCAGAAGATGTTCGCGCTGCGCGACACGATGGTGATCGAGCGCGCCGACGAGGAGCTGGCGCGCGTCAAGCGCAAGCGGCTCTCCCTGCTGCGCAACCACTACCGGGTCGCGCTCGCCGACGGCGAGACCGAACTCGACGTCAGCGGCAAGATCCTGGACCGGGAGTTCGCCGTCGAGTACGAGGGTGAGCTCCTCGCGGAGATTTCGCGGCGGTGGCTGCGGGTGCGGGACACCTACGGTGTGAACGTGATCCGTGAGGACGCCGATCCGGCGCTGCTCATCGCGGTCGCGGTCTGCGTCATCCATCTCGCGGAGAAGGAACGCGGCGTCGTGGACTGACGCGCCGTCGGGTGCGGGTCCCATCGTGGCTTCTCGCGCAGTTCCCCGCGCCCCTGGGAGTGGGCTTCGCTCGGCCAGGGGAGGCGCGCGGAGTGCGGCCTCCGGGGGAGGCTGCGCGCAGCGCGTGCCTCAGGGGCGCGGGGAACTGCGCGAGAAGCGGCCACCGGGCCGCGGCCGGAAACGGATCCCGGCCCGGCTTCAGCGCCCCGGCGCCTCGAGCCCCAGCACCCGGTCCTTCAGCGCGGGGAACTGCTCCCGGGTCACCCCGACCCGGGACGGGTCGAACTCGACGCGGAGCACCTCTTCCCCGGCCCCGGCCTCCCCGAGCACCTCTCCCCACGGATCCACCACGATGCTGTGCCCGGCCTGCGGCACCCCGGCATGCGTCCCCGCACTCCCGCAGGCCAGCACGAACGCCTGGTTCTCGACCGCCCGCGCCTGAGCCAGCAGCGTCCAGTGCGCACGCCGCCGCTCGGGCCACCCGGCGGAGACGATCAGCGTCTCGGCGCCGAGCCCGACGAGCCCCCGGTACAGCTCGGGGAAACGCAGGTCGTAGCAGGTCGTCACCCCGGCGACGGTCTTCGGAAGACGGACCGTCACCAGTTCCCGCCCGGCGCTCATCAGCACCGCCTCGCCCTTGTCGAAGCCGAACCGGTGGATCTTGCGATAGGCGGCGGCGAGCTCCCCGTCGGGGGAGAAGACCAGCGCGGTGTTGTACAGCGGCCCGTCAGGATCCCGCTCGGGGATCGACCCGGCGTGCAGCCACACGCCCGCGTCCCGCGCCGCCTTGGCCATCGCCTCGAAGGTCGGCCCCTCCAGCGGCTCGGCCTCGGACGCGAACAGTTCGTAGGCGAACGCGCCGGTCGGCCACAGCTCGGGAAGCACGACGAGATCGGCGGACCCGGCCTGGTCACGGACCAGCGAACTGACTCGATCCCGCCGAGAGTTGACCGATTCGTCCTCGTTTACTGCGATCTGGATGAGGGAGGCGCGCACAGTACCACCGTCCTGGCATTCGAGCCGTCGGCTACACGTCAACAACGGCCTACGATCGTCACACGAAAGCACTGCAGGGGTGCCTCGGGGCAGCGTAACTTAGCCTCCCAAGACACCCACGCCGCAAGTGCCCGCCGCCCAAGTCACCGCCCGTGTACCAACCGCGCACCAACCGTTCAAGGGGTCCCTTTCCGTGAGTCTCCACCCCAGCCTTCAGTCCTACGCCGACGCCTGGACCCACTCCGTGGAAGCGATATCCGAGCTGGTCACACCGCTCGCGGAGGGTGAGTGGAGCCGGGCGACCCCGTGCCCCGGCTGGTCGGTGCGGGACATCGTCTCGCACGTCATCGGCGTGGACTGCGAGATGCTCGGCGACCCCCGGCCCATCCACACCCTGCCGCGCGACCTCTACCACGTACAGACGGAGGCGCAGCGCTACACGGAGGTCCAGGTCGACGTCCGCCGCCACCACACGGCGCCCGAGATGGCCTCCGAGCTGGAGTACACGATCATCCGCCGCTCCCGGCAGCTGCGGAACGAGACGCGGGAGCCCGAGACCATCGTGCGCGGCCCGCGCGCGGTCGAGGAGACGCTGGAGTTCGCCCTGCGGCGGCGGGCGTTCGACATCTGGGCGCACGAGCAGGACCTGCGGTGGTCGCTCGGCAAGCCGGGCAACCTCGACTCCCCGGGCGCGTACGTCGTCCGCGACATGCTCCTCGCCGTGCTTCCGAAGATCGTGGCGAAGGACGCGGGCGCCCCGGCGAACTCCGCGGTGGTCTTCGACGTGCACGGCCCGGTGGAGTTCCTGCGCACGGTCCGCGTGGACGCCGAGGGCAACGGCACGATCGACGGCGCCCCCTCGCTGGGCCCCGCGGCGACGCTCGCCCTGGACTGGGAGACCTACGTCCGGCTGTCCTGCGGCCGCGTCACGCCCGAGTCGGTCGCGGACCGCGTGAAGATCGAGGGCGACCAGGAACTGGCCTCGGCGATCCTGCACGCAATGGTCGTCACCCAGTAGCCCGGCGCGGCCCGGTGGGCCGCTTTCCGTTCGAGCCCCTCCGGCGATTGAGGAGCGGGGTCCGGGGCGGAGCCCCGCGACGTGCGCACCGGCGCGGCCCAGCGGTCACACCGGCACGTGCACCGAGGTCACCCGGGAAGCGACCAGCCGCTCCCGCTCCGCCCGGGCGGCCCGCTTCCGCAACCGCAGAATCTGGCTCACCCCGAGCGCCTGCAACACGAACACCGCGGCGAACGCGATCCGGTAGTTGTCCCCGGTCGCGTCGAGCAGCACGCCCACGGCCAGCAGCGTCGTCATGGAGGCGACGAAGCCGCCCATGTTCACGATCCCGGAGCCCGTGCCCTGCCGCTCCGGCGGATTGGCGGGACGCGCGAAGTCGAAGCCGATCATCGAGGCGGGCCCGCACGCGCCGAGCCCCACGCACATCACGAGCAGCAGCCACATCGGGGAGTGCCCCGGCCACGCCATGGGCGCCGCCCACAGCACGGCCACGGAGCCGACCGTGCCGAGCGCCAGCGGCAGCCGTGCCGTGTGGTGCCGGGCGACGATCTGCCCGTAGACGAGCCCGATGACCATGTTGGAGAGCACGACCAGCGTCAGCAGCTCGCCGGCCGTCCCGCGCGACAGACCCTGCGCCTCCACCAGGAACGGCAGCCCCCACAGCAGCAGGAACACCATCGCCGGGAACTGCGTGGTGAAGTGCACCCACAGGCCGAGCCGGGTCCCCGGCTCCCGCCAGGAGGCGGCGATCTGGGCGCGCACGTACGCGGCGCCCTTGTGCGTCGTCGGCAGCGGCGCGGGCTCGAACCCCTCGGGGTGGTCCTTCAGGAACAGCACCATCAGCACCAGGACGAGGACGCCCAGCACCGCGCTGCCCGCGAACGCCGTCTCCCAGCCGACCCCGTGCAGCAGCCGGGCGAGCACCAGGGTGGAGATCAGATTGCCGGCCATGCCGACGAGACCGGCGAGCTGCGCGACCAGCGGACCGCGCCGCGCGGGGAACCAGCGGGTGCCGAGCCGCAGCACGCTGATGAACGTCATGGCGTCGCCGCAGCCGAGCAGCGCGCGCGAGGCGAGCGCCATGCCGTACGAGGACGAGAAGGCGAAGCCGAGCTGTCCGACGGTGAACAGCACCACGCCGAGGGTGAGCACCTTCTTGGTGCCGAGCCGGTCGACCATCAGGCCGACGGGTATCTGCATGCCCGCGTACACGAGCAACTGGAGGATGGAGAAGGTCGACAGGGCCGAGGCGTTGATGTGGAAGCGCTCGACGGCGTCGAGTCCCGCCACCCCCAGCGACGTACGGAAGACGACGGCGACGAAGTAGACGGCGACGCCGATCGACCACACGACGACGGCCCGCCGGCCGCCGGGCGGATCGCCGGGCAGCGACGGGGACGCGGCGGAGCTGCTCATCGTTCCTCACCCCGGGCCAGGTCGCGCACGCGCGAGACGTGCCGGCGCACCACCGCCACGGCGGCCTCCATGTCCCCGGCGCGCAGCGCGTCCAGGATCTCCTCGTGCTCGGCGAGCGTCTTCGCCGTGCGGTCCGGGTGGGCCTGCATCACGACGACGCCCATCCGCAGCTGCCGGTCGCGCATCTGGTCGTAGACGCGGGCCAGGATCGCGTTGCCCGCGCTGCGCACGATCTCCGCGTGGAAGCAGCGGTCGGTGGCGGCGGCCTCGGCGAGGTCACCGGCGGCGACCTGCGCGCGCTGCTGCGCCAGCAGTTCGGTCAGCCGGTCGATGAGGTGGGGCGACGCGGGCACGGCCTTGCGCACCGCGTGCTCCTCGACGAGCAGCCGGGTCTCCACGACGTCCGCGATCTCCTGCGCGGAGACGGGCAGCACGAGGGCGCCCTTCTTCGGGTAGAGCCGCAGCAGCCCCTCGACCTCCAGCTTCAGCAGGGCCTCGCGGACCGGGGTGCGGGAGACGCCGACCGCCTCGGCCAGCTCGCCCTCGGTGAGCAACGTCCCTCCCTCGTAGCGGCGTTCGAGCACGGCGCGCTTCACGTGGGCGTAGACGCGCTCCGCGGCGGGCGGGCGTTTTTCGGTGACGGTCGAGGGCATGCGCACATCATAGATACAACACGTACGCAAGTCGGCCGTCGTCCACCATGCGGGATGGGTTCGGCAGTACAACCCTTCACCCGCCTCATTCGTCTCTTCAGTGCGGGCGCCCTATCCCAACGGGCCGCCCCCCAGGGGCATTTGGAGCGTATACGTTGAATAGACGCATAACGGGCATGGCTGTTCTCGTCGCGGGAACCATGCTCACCAGCGGAGTGCTGACCACCTCCGCCCAGGCGGCCACGGCACCGGCCAAGCCGACCATCGCCGCCAAGGGCGGCTTCGTGATGAACAACGGAACGGGCTCGACCCTGTTCACCAAGGGCGCCGACACCCGGCGGTCCACCGGCTCCACCACGAAGATCATGACCGCGAAGGTGGTGCTGGCCCAGAAGAACCTCAACCTGGACAGCAAGGTCACGATCCAGAAGGCGTACAGCGACTACATAGTCAAGAACGGCGCCTCGTCGGCCCGCCTGATCGTCGGCGACAAGGTCACCGTCCGCCAGCTGCTCTACGGGCTGATGCTGCCGTCGGGCTGCGACGCGGCGTACGCCCTCGCGGACAAGTTCGGCTCGGGCTCCACGCGCTCGGCGCGCGTGAAGTCGTTCATCGGCAAGATGAACGCCGACGTGAAGAAGATGGGCCTGAAGAACACCCACTTCGACTCGTTCGACGGCATCGGCAACGGCTCGAACTACTCGACGCCGCGCGATCTCACCAAGATCGCGAGCGGTGCCATGAAGAACTCGACGTTCCGTACGGTCGTGAAGACCAAGTCGACGAAGCGCAAGGTCACCACCAAGTCCGGTGGCTACCGCTACATGACGTGGACCAACACGAACACCCTGCTGGGTTCGTACTCGGGCGCCATCGGCGTGAAGACCGGCTCCGGCCCGGAGGCGGGCTACTGCCTGGTGTTCGCGGCGACCCGCAGCGGCAAGACGGTGATCGGCACGGTCCTGAAGTCCTCGTCGGTCTCGGCCCGCACCTCGGACGCCAAGAAGCTGATGGACTACGGCTTCAAGAAGTGACCCCGCCAGCGTGAACAGCGCTGACAGCACTGAAGGGGCGTCCCGTCACCGGGGCGCCCCTTCAGTCGTACGGGTCTAGGACCAGGTCAGCAGACGCTTCGGCCGCTCGAGCACGGCCGCCACGTCCGCCAGCACCTTGGACCCCAGCTCCCCGTCGACCAGCCGGTGGTCGAAGGAGAGCGCCAGCGTCGTCACGTGCCGCGGCTTGACCTTGCCCTTGTGCACCCAGGGCTGGAGCTTGATCGCCCCGACGGCGAGGATCGCCGACTCACCCGGGTTCAGGATGGGCGTCCCGGTGTCGATGCCGAACACACCGACGTTGGTGATGGTGACGGTGCCGCCCTGCATGGCACCCGGCGACGTCTTCCCCTCGCGCGCGGTGGCCACCAATTCACCCAGCGCGGACGCCAGTTCGGGCAGCGTCTTCGCGTGGGCGTCCTTGATGTTCGGGACGATCAGCCCGCGGGGCGTGGCGGCGGCGATGCCCAGATTCACGTAGTGCTTCTGGACGATCTCGGCCCTGCCGTCGTTCAGCTCGTCCCAGGACGCGTTGACCTCCGGGTTGCGCCGGATCGCGACGAGCAGCGCCTTGGAGATGAGCAGCAGCGGGTTGACCCGCAGACCGGCCATGTCCGGGTCGGACTTCAGCTCCTCGACGAGCTTCATCGTCCGCGTCACGTCGACGGTCACGAACTCCGTGACGTGCGGAGCGGTGAACTTCGAGGCCACCATCGCCTGGGCGGTCGCCTTGCGCACGCCCTTGACCGGGATCCGGGTCTCGCGCACCCCGTCGTACGACGCGGCGGACGCGGGCGCCGGAGCCTCGGCCGGGGCCTGCGCCGGGACCGGGATCTCGGGCGCCGCGGGCTCGGCGGGCACGGGCGGCGCCACGGCCGCGTGCACGTCCTCCCGCGTGATGATCCCGTCGGCACCGGCCGGGATCACCGTGGCCAGGTCGACCCCGAGGTCCTTGGCCAGCTTGCGCACCGGCGGCTTGGCCAGCGGCCGCTGCTCGGTGAGCACGGCGGCCGCCGAACCGTTCGCCGCCGCGGGCTCCTTGCGGGCCCGCCGCTTGGTGGAGGACTCGGCGACGCCGTAGCCGACGAGCACCGGCTGCCGGCCGCTCGCCTCCTCCGCGACGGGCTCCTCGGCGGCGACCGGGGCCTCGGCCTCGGCCTCTCCCCCCGTCCGCACCGAGATGATGACCTGTCCGACGTCGACGGTCGTGCCCTCGGGGAACATCAGCTCCCCCACAACCCCGTCGAACGGGATCGGCAGCTCGACGGCGGCCTTGGCCGTCTCCACCTCGCACACGACCTGCCCGTCGGTGACCGTGTCACCGGGCTGCACGTACCACTTGAGGATCTCTGCCTCGGTGAGGCCCTCGCCCACATCGGGCATCTTGAACTCGCGCACCATGACGTTCGACCTCTCCCTCAGTACGCCAGCGAGCGGTCGACGGCGTCGAGCACCCGGTCGAGGCCCGGCAGGTACTCCTCCTCCAGGCGCGCCGGCGGATACGGCGTGTGGTACCCGCCGACCCTCAGCACGGGCGCCTCCAGATGGTAGAAGCACCGCTCGGTGATCCGGGCGGCGATCTCCGCGCCGGAGCCCAGGAACACGGGCGCCTCGTGCACGACCACCAGGTGCCGCGTCTTCTCCACCGACTTCTGCACGGCGTCGAAGTCCAGCGGGGAGATGGAGCGCAGGTCCAGGACCTCCAGCGAGGTGCCCTCCTCCGCGGCGGCCGCGGCGGCCTCCAGGCAGACCTTCACCATCGGCCCGTACGCGACGAGCGTCAGGTCGGTGCCCTCGCGGGCGACGACGGCCTTGTGCAGGTGGGCCGGGACGGCCTCGGTGTCGACCTCGCCCTTGTCCCAGTAGCGGCGCTTGGGCTCGAAGAAGATCACCGGGTCGTCGCTCTGGATGGCCTGCTGGAGCATCCAGTACGCGTCCGACGAGTTCGACGGCGTGACCACCTTCAGGCCCGCCACGTGCGCGAACAGCGCCTCGGGCGACTCGCTGTGGTGCTCGACCGCGCCGATGCCGCCGCCGTACGGGATCCGGACGACGACCGGCACCTTGACCTTGCCGAGCGCGCGGGCGTGCATCTTCGCGAGCTGCGTGACGATCTGGTCGTAGGCGGGGAAGACGAACCCGTCGAACTGGATCTCCACGACGGGCCGGTAGCCGCGCAGCGCCATGCCGATCGCGGTGCCGACGATGCCCGACTCGGCGAGCGGGGTGTCGATGACCCGGTCCTCGCCGAAGTCCTTCTGCAGCCCGTCGGTGACCCGGAAGACACCGCCCAGCTTGCCGACGTCCTCGCCCATGACGAGGACCTTCGGGTCGTTCTCCAGCGCCGTGCGCAGGGATTCGTTGATCGCCTTGGCGATCGGGAGCTTCTGTACGGCCATCTCAGGCACCCTCCTCCGCGAACGACGCCTGGTAGGCGGCGAACTGCGCGCGCTCCTCGTCGACGAGCGCGTGCCCGTCCGCGTACCCGTGCTCGAACATCGCCATCCGGTCGGGGTTCCGCATGCCGCGCACGGCCTCGCGCACCCGCCGGCCGAGCGTCTCGCTCTCGGTCTCCAGCTCCGCGAAGAACTCCGCGCCGGTGTCGGTGTGGTTCTCCAGGTAGGTGCGCAGGCGCAGGATCGGGTCCTTCGCCTCCCACGCGACGCGCTCCTCGTCGGCCCGGTACTTCGTCGGGTCGTCGGAGGTGGTGTGCGCGCCCATCCGGTACGTGAACGCCTCGACCAGCGTCGGGCCCTCGCCGTCGCGCGCCCGCTGGAGCGCCCACCGGGTCACGGCGAGGCAGGCCAGGACGTCGTTGCCGTCGACGCGGACGCCCGGGAAGCCGAAGCCCTGCGCGCGCTGGTAGAGCGGCACGCGGGTCTGCTTCTCGGTGGGCTCGGAGATCGCCCACTGGTTGTTCTGGCAGAAGAACACGACCGGCGCGTTGTACACGGCGGAGAACGTGAAGGACTCCGCGACGTCGCCCTGGCTGCTGGCGCCGTCGCCGAAGTACGCGATCACGGCCGAGTCCGCGCCGTCCTTGGCGATGCCCATGGCGTAGCCGGTGGCGTGCAGGGTCTGCGAGCCGATGACGATCGTGTACAGGTGGAAGTTGTTGGTGTTCGGGTCCCAGCCGCCGTTGTTCACGCCGCGGAACATGCCGAGCAGGTTCTCCGGCTCGACCCCGCGGCACCAGGCGACGCCGTGCTCGCGGTAGGTCGGGAAGACGTAGTCGTCGTCGCGGGTGGCGCGCGCGGAGCCGACCTGGGCGGCCTCCTGGCCGAGCAGCGAGGGCCACAGGCCCAGCTCGCCCTGGCGCTGGAGCGTGACGGCCTCGGCGTCGAACCGGCGGGACATCACCATGTCGCGGTACAGGCCGCGCAGCGCGTCGTCGGTGATGTCGGCGACGTACTTGTCGTACTCGGTGTTCTTGACCCGCTTGCCCTCAGGGGTCAGCAGCTGGACCAGGTCCGTCTGTCCCTTGGCGGCTGCGGTCCTCCCGGGGGACTTCTTCGCAGTCTTGCTCGCGGCGGTCCGCTTGCGCGGGGTGCGCGCTGCGCCAGTGCTGGCAGCACTGTCAACGGTCACGTGTGCTCCTCCGTCGGTCCGGCCCCCGGGATTGCCGGATGGCCAGTCGGCTCGGCTCGCCTGATCCGTCCACGCACGGGGTGGGTGCGAGGCGCCGGAGACAGGCGCGACAAGTGCTCCGGCAAGCACCCTTCACCCAGCACGTTACCCAGTGGGTCACACATCTGCGAAACCCCATCTGACCTGCGATTTTGCTTGGATTTCCAAGTAAGTGCTTGATTGGATTTCCTAGTAATCGCATTTCGGGGTCGAGCGTCGCAGGTCAACAGCTGTGTGACGGCACCTGGTACCAGCGTGGCAGGGGGCCGGAACACCGGCACGTTATCCCGGTCACCCCTTGGTCATCTAGGGCGCTGCGCGAGTTGATATGTGAGACTGACCCCGTGCGCGAAGACGGAAAAATCAAGGTATTTCTCCTCGACGACCATGAAGTGGTCCGCAGGGGAGTCCATGAGCTGCTGTCGGTCGAGGACGACATCGAGGTCGTCGGCGAGGCCGGCACGGCGGCCGACGCCCTGGTCCGCATCCCCGCCACCCGGCCCGACGTCGCCGTCCTGGACGTGCGGCTGCCGGACGGCAGCGGCGTCGAGGTGTGCCGGGAGATCCGCTCCCAGGACGAGTCGATCAAGTGCCTGATGCTGACGTCGTTCGCGGACGACGAGGCTCTTTTCGACGCGATCATGGCCGGTGCCTCGGGTTATGTCCTCAAGGCCATCCGCGGCAATGAGCTGCTGACGGCCGTACGGGACGTCGCCGCGGGCAAGTCGCTGCTCGACCCCGTCGCCACCGCCCGGGTCCTGGAGCGGCTGCGCGACGGCGGCCGCAGCAAGGAGGACGACCGGCTGTCCGGCCTCACCGACCAGGAGCGCAGGATCCTGGACCTGATCGGCGAGGGCATGACCAACCGTGCGATCGGCGAGCGCCTCCATCTCGCCGAGAAGACGATCAAGAACTATGTCTCCAGCCTGCTGTCGAAGCTCGGCATGGAGCGCCGCTCCCAGGCGGCCGCGTACGTGGCCCGGCTCCAGGCCGAGAAGCAGCACTGAGCGCGTTCGCTCCGTCACCGTCGGCTCACCCGGATGCCCGCCCACACGGGACGTAGGTCCCGCGCGCTCGGGGCGGGCTCCTCTTTTCCGGCGCGGTGTCGGCATCGCACAGTGGTGACATGCCCTCCGAGACGCAGCCGGACCTGGACCGCGGCTTCGAGCTTCTCTCCCGCGTGCCCTACGGGAGAGTCGCCACCAGCATGCGCGCCCTGCCCTTCCTCGCCGCCGCCCGCCACGTCGTGGCCGACGGCCGCCTGCTGCTGCGCATGCACCGGGGATACGACTACCACCAGGCGTGCGTCGGCAGTGTCGTCGCGTACGGCGCGGACAACCTCGGCGCCGAGCGGCCGGGCGAGCCGGGCCAGTGGTCGGTGCAGTGCGTCGGCACCTGCGAGCTGATCGAGCCCAGCACCGCCGAACTCGAGCTCTTCGGATCCGCCCCGCACTTCGCGGACGACGAGGTCTACGAACCGGTCTACCTGTGCGTGACGCCGCAGTTCATGACGGTGCACGAGCTGCGCGGCGGGTCCGCCGCGGTGGAGCCGCCCGCGGTGCGCGCACGACGGCCCTGACCCGGCTGTCCGGATCAGGGCCGTAGGGCCTGCGTGGAGCGTCGGTCAGGGGGTGGCCGTCGGGGGAGTCGGCGTCGCGCCGCCGTTCCCCGCCGTGCTGCCCTCGGTCGCCCCGGCGTCCGTGCCGCCGTCCGACGTACCGGCGTCCGTGCCGCCGTCGGCGCCGCCGTCCGCACCACCGTCGGTACCGCCGTCGGTGCCGCCGCCTCCCGTGTTCTGACCGCCGTCCGTGCCGTCCGTGGGCGAGCCCGTGTCGGACGGCGCCTCGCTGGTCGGCTGGCGGGTGGGCGTCGACTGCGTCGTCTGCTCCGGAGGGGGCTGGTTGGTGTAGTCGCCGGTGTCGCCCGTGTCCGTGTCCTCGGTGGTCGCCTCGTCCGAGGGCTCCTCGGACTTCTTCGTCTCGGACTTGGTCGGCGTCGGCGACTGCTTCGTCCCGCCGCCCCCGTCGCCGCCGCTGTTGCTGACCGCCCAGGCGACGCCGACCGCGATCGCGATCACCGCGAGCACGGCCACGATCCACAGCTTGCCGCGGCCGCCGCCCCTGTTGCCGCCGCCCTCGAAACCGCCGTCGTCGCCCGGCGGGCGCAGCATCGGCTGGGCGGCGGTGCCGCTGTCGGGGTGCTGCATGGCCGTGGTGGCCGCGACGCCCATCGCCGGGGTGCCGCCGCCCTCGTGCATGCCGACCGGGCCCGTGTTCCAGGTGCCGGTGTGGCCGCCCTGCTCGTACAGCATCTGGAGCCCGTACTGGACGAGCCCGCGCATCTCCTCGGCCGTCTGGAACCGGTCGTCCGGGTCCTTGGCGAGCGAGCGCATGACGAGGCCGTCCAGCTCCGGCGGCACCGCGTCCGAGACCTCGGAGGGCGGCACGGGGGAGTCCTGGACGTGCTGGTAGACGACGGACAGCGGCGTCTCACCGGTGAACGGGGGCCGCAGCGCGAGGAGTTCGTAGAGCAGGCAGCCGGTCGCGTAGAGGTCCGAGCGGTGGTCGACGGCCTTGCCGAGCGCCTGCTCGGGGGAGAGGTACTGGGGCGTGCCCATGACCATGCCGGTCTGCGTCATGGTCGACTGGGCGCCGTGCAGGGCGCGCGCGATGCCGAAGTCCATCACCTTCACCGCGCCGGTGTTGGTGATGATGACGTTCGCGGGCTTGATGTCGCGGTGCACGATGCCGTGCTGGTGCGAGTACGCGAGCGCTTCGAGGACGCCGGAGACGATGATCAGCGCCTGCTCGGGGCCCGGCGCCTCGGCGTTGAGGAGGAGGTCGCGGATGGTGCGGCCCTCGACGATCTCCATGACGATGTACGGAACGGTCGAGCCGTTCACGTAGTCCTCACCGGAGTCGTAGACCGCGACGACCGCGTGGTGGTTCAGGCCGGCGACCGACTGGGCCTCGCGCGTGAAGCGGGCCTTGGAGACCGGGTCCTCCGCGAGGTCGGAGCGGAGCAGCTTGACGGCGACGGTGCGCCCGAGACGTACGTCCTCGGCCGCGAACACCTCGGCCATGCCGCCCCGGCCGAGTCTGCGGGTCAGCCGGTACCGGCCGTCCCCGACGAGCCCGCCGTTGCCCCACATCTCCGGCGCGTCTGACATACCGCCGCCAGTCGACTCGGGGTCGGACGGGCCCTGAGCGCCTGCCTGTGCCATCGGTCCTCGCCGTCGTTTCTGTGCGCGCTGCCGGATTCCTGCATCCCGTCGGAGTACGCGCGGTTGTGAATTACGGTCTCCGTCGCGGCCACGCTACAGGCTCCGGACACCGCCCCGGCCCGAGACGGACCGGACATCAAACCCGTTGGCGTGCAGGCCATGCAAATCGTGCGCGCCAATTCTGTGCCGGTCCCCTGACCACCGCCCGGCATAACGGTCACGTAACGGGCATCCCGCCCCGATGTCCGGTGGCGAAGCTCACGCCGGGTGGTGACAGCACGGAAGACGGGTCCGGCCCGCGCTGCTCGCGCGGGCCGGACCCGTCTCCCGTACCGGTGCGTCCTACAGGTAGGGGCCGCCCGAGCGGCCGCCCGTGCGCGGGTCCTCGTCCTCTTCGCCGCCGCCGACGCCCGGGGGCAGCGCGCGGCGCATCTGCTCCAGCTGGGCCCGCGCCGCCATCTGCTGGGCGAACAGCGTGGTCTGGATGCCGTGGAAGAGGCCCTCCAGCCAGCCCACCAGCTGGGCCTGCGCGATGCGCAGCTCCGCGTCGGTCGGCGTCGCGTCGTCCGTGAAGGGCAGGGAGAGCCGCTCCAGCTCCTCGACGAGCTCGGGCGCGAGCCCGTCCTCCAGTTCCTTGACGGAGCTGGCGTGGATCTCCTTGAGCCGCTGCCGGCTCGCCTCGTCCAGCGGAGCCACGCGCACTTCTTCGAGCAGCTGCTTGATCATGCTGCCGATCCGCATCACCTTGGCGGGCTGTTCCACCATCTCCGTCACCGGGACCTCGCGGGAGCCGTCGTCTGAGCCGCCACCCAGAGCCATTCCGTCCTGGCCCACGACCAAGATCTGCGGGTTCTCCGGCGACTGTTCGTTCCTCGGCATCTCCATGCCGCCATTCTCTCGCACCGAGCACTCTCATGACCGTGGTGCCCCCGTTACGGGCTGATCCACCGTCTCGGCAGACCCCAAATCCGGCGTGCCCGTTTTATCCAGCTATGTGAGGCTTAGCGCAGGCATCGGGCGATCGGTCCCAGGGGGACGGTCGGTCCCAGGGCGCGCGGCGGAAGGGGCAGGCATGGGGCGGCTTCGGTGGACGGCCGGCACGCTGGCCGTCCTGCTCGCCCTGCCCCTACTGCTCTTCCTCGTCCCGGGATCGCCGGGGGATCTCGCCCACGCGGCCGAGCCCTCGCCGCGCGAATCCCTCGCCGGCAGCCGGGCGGGGGTGGGCCGTACGCCGCCCGGCCGGGAGCTGCCCGCGCCGGAGGAGTCAGAGCCCGAACCGCCGCCGTCCGAACCGGCCGCGACCCCCGAGCCCCGCGACACCGAGCGGCCCTCCGCCGCACGGCAGCCCGTCGTGCAGCGGGGACTGGGCGGACCGCTCGCCAACGTGCTTCCGCTCGGCGCGGGGCTGCTGCTGACCGGGCTCGGGATCGCCTTCCTGGCGCTGCGCCTGCGCCGCTGAGCCCGGCGCCGCGGGCGTGACGCGCTACGCGTTCGTCAGCAGCACCTTGCCGATGTGGCCCGACTCCTCCAGGATCCGGTGGCCCTGGCCCGCATCGCTCATCGGCAGGCTGCGGTCGACGACCGGCCGTACGTGCCCGCCCTCGATCAGCGGCCACACGTGCTCGCGCACCGCCGCGACGACCGCCGCCTTCTCCGCGAGCGGGCGGGCCCGCAGCGTCGTCGCCGTGATGGCACCGCGCTTGCCGAGCAGCGCGGCGATGTTCAGCTCGCCCTGGACACCGCCCTGCATGCCGATGATGGCGAGCCGGCCGTTGACGGCGAGGGCGTCCACGTTGCGGTTCAGGTACTTGGCGCCCATGTTGTCGAGGATGACGTCGGCGCCCGCGCCCGCCGTGTTCTCGCGGATCTCCTCGACGAAGTCCTGCTCGCGATAGTTCACCAGGATGTCCGCGCCCAGCTCGGCGCAGAAGTCCAGCTTCTCCTTGGTGCCCGCGGTCACCGCGACCTTGGCGCCGACGGCCTTCGCCAGCTGGATCGCCATGGTGCCGATGCCGCTGGACCCGCCGTGCACCAGGAAGGTCTCCCCCGGGCGCAGGTGGGCGATCATGAAGACGTTCGACCAGACGGTGCAGGTCACCTCGGGCAGCGCGGCGGCCGTGACGAGGTCGATGCCGCTGGGCACCGGCAGCAGCTGCCCGGCGGGGACGACGACCTTCTCGGCGTAACCGCCGCCGACGAGCAGCGCGCACACCTCGTCGCCGACCGACCAGCCGCCGACCCCGGGGCCGAGCGCGGTGATCCGGCCCGCGCACTCCAGACCGGGGTACGGGGAGGAGCCGGGCGGCGGGTTGTAGAAGCCCTGCCGCTGGAGCAGATCGGCGCGGTTGACGGCGCTGGAGACGACCTCGACGAGGACCTCGCCCTCGCCGGGCACGGGGTCGGGGACCTCCGTCCAGACGAGCGCCTCGGGTCCGCCGGGTTCCGGGATCGTGATCGCATACATGGCCGCGAGGCTACTCCCGTCCCCCTACGGCAACGGCTTCGTGTCGGGCACCACCTGCCGGGTCGGCGTGACCCGCGCGATGGTGATCAGCCGGTCCGTGAGCTGGAGCGTGCCGACCGCCGGATCGTCGTAGCCGAGCATGCGGTGGCCGCGGACGACGCTGACCACCAGGTCGTCGGTGTCCCGCGGCTTGAGCCCGACCTCGGGCTTGGTCACCGTCCGCTCGACCAGGTCGAGGCCGCTGCCCTTCTGGATCAGGTCCTCCATGACCATGCCCGCGTGCGGGCTGAGCACCGACAGGCCGAGCAGGCGGCCCGCCGCGCTGGCGCTGGTGATGACCGCGTCGGCGCCCGACTGGCGCAGCAGCGGAGCGTTCTCCTCCTCGCGCACACAGGCGACGATCTTCGCGGCCCGGTTCAGCTGCCGTGCCGTCAGCGTCACCAGGACCGCCGTGTCGTCGCGCTGCGTGGCGATGATGATCTTCCGGGCCCGCTGCACCTCGGCCCGGAGCAGCACGCTGCTGCGGGTCGCGTCGCCCGTGACGCCCGCGTAGCCGAGGGCGGTGGCGGCCTCGATGGCCTTGCCGCTGGGGTCGACGACCACGACCTGCTCGGGCTTCAGTCCGGTGGCGCAGACCGTCTCCACGGCGCTGCGGCCCTTGGTTCCGAAACCGACGACGACGACGTGGTCACGCAAGGTGGACCTCCAGCGGTTCAGACGCCATTCCTCACGGGTCCGTTCGGTGAGGACCTCCAGCGTGGTGCCGACCAGGATGATCAGGAAGAGCACGCGGAGCGGCGTGATGATGAAGATGTTGATGAGGCGGGCGAAGTCACTGACCGGCACGATGTCGCCGTAGCCGGTCGTGGAGAGGGTGACGGTCGCGTAGTAGAAGGAGTCGAGCAGGTCGACCGTGCCGTCGGACGTGTCGTTGTAGCCGCTTCGGTCGGCCCACACGATCATCGCGGTGGCCAGCAGCACGGTCAGCGCCATCAGGACCCGGCGGGCGACCTGGCGCAGCGGCCGCTCGACGACCCGGCGGGGCAGTTTCACCCGGTAGGTCGTCGTACGCTCGTCGGCTTGGCGCGCCATGGCGTCATGGCCGGCCAGTTTCACGTGAAACACCCTTCTTCTGCGCGCGGGTCGAGGGCCCCGGTGGGCCGGAACCCGGCGGTGCGGGCTCCGGCCGGGCGGGGCCCGGATATGTGGGAGTGGGCGGTACGGGGTTCGGCGGTCATCGTGACCCCCAGGACCAGGGCAGGTCGAGGATCTCGACCTCCTGGCCCTCCTGGGCGCCGCCCGGCGGGATCACCGCGAGGGCGTCGGCGGCGGCGATGCCGCGCAGCATGGCCGGGCCGTTGTAGCGCAGCGGCACCGCCCACTCGTGCCCGCTGCCCTCGTCCTGCCGTACGACGACGGGGACCAGGCGGGTGTCGCCCGGGTGTCCGTGGACGGCGGTGTGGAGCGGGGCGCTGTACGGCTCCTGGTGCCCGGCCCGGCCGGACAGCTCCCGCAGCAGCGGTTCGGCGAGGGTGAGCAGTCCGGAGACGGCCGCGAGCGGGTTGCCGGGCAGGCCGACGAGGTGCCGGCCCTCGTCGAGGCGGGCGAGCAGCATCGGGTGGCCGGGGCGGACCGCGACCCCGTTCACCAGGAGTTCCGCGTCGAGGGCGCGGAGCGTGGGGTGGACGTGGTCGACGGGGCCGGACGCCGTGCCGCCGGTCGTGACGACGAGGTCGGCGGTGGACTTCCGGACCGCCTTGAGCAGCGCCTTCGGGTCGTCGCCGAGCCTGCGCACGGCCGTGACCTCGACGCCGAGCGCGCGCAGCCAGTGCGGCAGCATCGGCCCGAGCGCGTCCCGGATCAGTCCGTCGCGGGGCCGCCCCGAGGTCAGCAGCTCATCGCCCAGGACGAGCACGTCGACCCGGGGGCGCTCCACGACCACCAGCTCGTCGTAGCCCGCGGCGGCCGCCAGGCCGAGGACCGCCGGGGTGACGACCGAGCCCGCGGGCAGCAGCGGCTCCCCGCTGCGGCACTCCTGGCCGCGCGGCCGGATGTCCTGCCCGTGCGTGACGTCGCGCCGCGGGTGCAGCCTGCCCTGGTCGTCGAGGTGTCCGTGCTCGGACCGGATGACGGCGGTGGTGTCCGGCGGGATCCGGGCGCCGGTCGCGATCGCCGCCGCCTCCCCGTCGGAGAGCCTCGGCGGCGGCTCGTGCCCGGCGAGGATCCCCTCGTCCCGGACGTCCCAGGGGCCCGGCCCGGCCACGACCCAGCCGTCCATCGCCGAGGTGTCGAAGGACGGCAGGTCGGTCAGGGCGGTGAGGGGCGCGGCGAGCACGAGGCCCAGGGCCTCGTCGAGCGGGGAGCTGGTCGCGCCGGGCGGGATCCGCGCGGGCTCGGTCGCGGCGGGCTCCGCCGCGGGCGGGGCGGGCGGTGGCGTGTGGTCGGCGAACGGCAGCCCGGGGAGCGGCAGTTGGTTCTCGTCCACGGGGACGGGCGCGATGGCGTCGAGCGCGTCCACGGCACTGGCGGCCAGGGCGGCGGAGACGCGGGGTTCCGCCGTACGGGGTGGGGGTGCCGGCGCCGGGTGCTGCGCGGCGCGGGCGGTGCGGGCCCGGTGCTCGGCCGCGGACCGGCCCGCCCGGGCGGCGGCGCGACGGGCGGCGGTCCAGGACGTTCCCTCACCGTGGCCGTGCGCGCCGTGGGGCGCGTGCGGGGTGTCGGGGGCCGGGCGGGCGCCGGGAGGTGCGGGCTGCCGGTCGCGCTCCGGGTGGGCGGGCGCGGAGCTCCGCGTCCGCGGAGAGGCGGGGGCGGTGGGGGCCGGGGGCGGGGTCGGGGCGTCGTCGGGCCGGGGCCCGCTCCGGCCGCCGTTGGCCAGGGCCAGCGCCTCTTCGACGTCGCCGTCCAGCGGGTCGGCGTGCGCGGACCGCGCGTGCGGGCCGCTCATCCCGCGTCGCCGGACTCGGCGTCCGCCGCGGCGGCCTCCTCGGCCCACCGGTTGGCGAGCGCGGCGGCCTTGGCGGCGGCCGCGGCCACGGCTTCGGGGCCGCCGCCCGCCCGCCCGGCCGCGTATCCGACGAGGAACGTCGTCAACGGTGCCGCGGGGCGCGCGACCCCGTGCGCGGCATCACGGGCGAGATCGAGCAGGACGCCGGTGTCGACGTCCAGGTCGATGCCCAGTTCGTCCTTGGCTGCGGAGATCCATTCATCCAACACGTGCCCATGCTCCCTGATCCGTGATCGGGCGGCGGCGATGTCCTCCCAGGTGTCGCAGTCGAAGGAGGCGGCGGGAGCGACGGGATCGGTGCGCCGTGCGAGCCGCAGATCCCGGGTGAGCAGCCGCAACGGCAGGCCCGTGAGCGCCCCGTGCTCCCCCGTCAGGGCGTCCAGCGTCCGGCGCAGCGCCGCCACCCGATAGGCGGCGACGAGCGGCTGGTCCCGGCCCTCGCCGTCGGTCAGCAGCGCCCCTTCGGCGTCCTGCTCGGCGAGCGTGTCGAGCAGCAGCCGTACGGTGCGCGGCTCCAGGAACGGCAGATCGGCGGAGAGCGCGACGACCGTGTCCGGCCGGTCCCGCGCCGGGTCGTCGAGGGCCCGAACTCCCGCTGCCAGGGCGGCGAGCGGCCCGCCGCCCGGCGGCTCCTCGCGGGCCCAGCGGACCGGGCGCGCGGTCGGTCGGGGCGCGGCCACGACGACGGTGTCCCGGGCCCCGGCGCAGGCGGCGAGGACCCGGTCGAGCAGGGCGCGACCGCCGACCCGCACCCCGGGCTTGTCGGCTCCGCCGAGCCGCCGCGCGGCGCCGCCCGCGAGGACGACGGCGTCGTACGCGGGCGCGCTGCGCGGGCCGGGCGTGGCGGCTTCGGTCATCCCCCGAGTATGGGCGCAGAACCGATCATTGCCACCCCGGGGGACACCGACTCGGCGGAGCGGGCCCGGTCAGCGGGGCGCGGCCCCGGTCAGAGCGTGCGCAGCAGCACCGCCGGCTGTTCCACACAGTCCGCCACGTACCGCAGGAAACCGCCCGCCGTGCCGCCGTCGCAGACCCGGTGGTCGAAGGTGAGGGAGAGCTGGACGACCTGGCGGACCGCCAGTTCCCCTTCGTGCACCCAGGGTTTGGCCGCGATCCGGCCGACGCCGAGCATGGCCGCCTCCGGGTGGTTGATGATCGGGGTGGAGCCGTCGACCCCGAACACCCCGTAGTTGTTCAACGTGAAGGTGCCGCCGGTGAGTTCCCCCGGCGTCAGCGTCCCGGTCCTGGCCTTGTCGGTGAGCCGCGCGAACTCGGCGCTCAGCGACTCGGCGCCGCGCGTGTGGGCGTCCCGTACGACGGGGACGACGAGGCCGCGCTCGGTCTGCGCCGCGAACCCGAGGTGCACCTGGTCCAGCCGGACGATCTCGCGGCGGGCCGTGTCCACCGTGGCGTTCAGCTCCGGGTAGCGGGCCAGTGCCGCCGTGCAGATCCGGGCGAGCAGCGCCAGGACCGAGATCTTCGGCCCGGCGGACGGGCCGGTCGCGGTGTTCATCGCCGCGCGCGCGGCCAGCAGCTCCGTGGCGTCGGCGTCCACCCAGCAGGTGGCGTCGGGTATCTCGGTACGGCTGCGGGACAGCTTGTCGGCGATGGTCCCCCGGATGCCGCGCAGGGGGGTGCGGTGGCCCTGCGGCGCGTTCGAGATGCCCGGGGCCGTCGTGGTCTCCGGGGCTGTGCCGGTCTCGGGGACGGTGGTGGTCTGCGCGGCTGTGATGGTCTCCGGAGCCGTCGACCGCTCCGCCACCGCCCGCTCCACGTCCGAGCGCAGGATGAGCCCGTCGCGCCCCGAGCCGGCCAACCGGCTCAGGTCGAGGCCGTGTTCCCGCGCAAGCCTCCGCACGAGCGGCGAGATCACGGCGACCGGCCCCGTGGTCCGCTCCGCGCCCTGCTCCCCGACCGGCGCGGCGGCGGACTCGGCGCGCTCGGGCGCACGCCGCTCGGGCACCGACCGCTCGGACACCCCGTTCGCCGTCGCGGGCCGCACTCGCCTGCGCCGGGCGGGCGCCGCGCTGGTCCCGTACCCCACCAGCACGTTCCCCGACTCGTCCGGCTTCTTCCGGGCCGCGTCCCGCGGGGCCTGCGTCGAGGCCGCCGGAGCCGGACCGCCGGGTGCGGAGTCCGCGCCGTCCGCGCCGACGGCGACCGTCAACAGCGCCGCCCCGACCGGCAGTTCGGACCCTTCGTCGCCGAAGCGGGCGGTGACCACGCCCCCGTAGGGACACGGCACCTCGACCATCGCCTTGGCGGTCTCCACCTCCACGACCGGCTGGTCGACGGCGACCACGTCACCGACGCGCACCAGCCAGCTCACGATCGTCGCCTCGGTGAGTCCCTCCCCGAGATCGGGCAGCTTGAACTCCAGCACCTGCGCCATCAGCCCACCGTCCCTCACCGGACCCCTCGCCGGCCCTGTCACGGGTCCCATGTTCACTGGTCCCACTGCAGTCGCGCCACCGCGTCGAGCACCCGGTCCACTCCGGGCAGATGGTGCCGCTCCAGCATCGGCGGCGGGTACGGGATGTCGAACCCGGCCACCCGCAGCACCGGCGCCTGGAGATAGTGGAAGCACCGCTCACCGATCCGCGCCGCGATCTCCCCGCCCGGACCGCCGAAGCCGGTCGACTCGTGCACGACGACCGCGCGCCCGGTGCGCCGCACGGACGCGGCCACCGTGGCGTCGTCGAACGGCACCAGCGAGCGCAGGTCGATCACTTCGAGGTCCCAGCCCTCCGCCTGGGCCGCCTCGGCCGCCTCCAGGCAGACGGGCACCGACGGTCCGTACGTGATGAGCGTGGCACCGGTCCCGGGTCGTCGGACCACCGCCTTGCCTATCGGCTCAACGTCCGCCGGCCGCTCGGGGTTCCAGTCGTCCTTGCTCCAGTAGAGCCGCTTGGGCTCCAGGAACACCACCGGGTCGTCCGAGGCGATCGACTGCCGCAGCAGGCCGTACGCGTCCGCGACCGTGGCCGGGGTGACGACGGTCAGGCCCGGCGTCGCCATGTAGTACGCCTCGGAGGAGTCGCTGTGGTGCTCGACGCCACCGATGCCGCCGCCGTAGGGAATGCGCACGGTGAGCGGCATCGGCAGGGCGCCGCGCGTGCGGTTGCGCATCCGCGCGACGTGCGACACCAGCTGCTCGAACGCGGGGTACGCGAACGCGTCGAACTGCATCTCCACGACCGGCCGCAGCCCGTACATCGCCATGCCCACCGCGGTGCCGAGAATGCCCGCCTCGGCCAGCGGGGTGTCGGTGCAGCGGTCCTCGCCGAACTCCTTGGCGAGCCCGTCGGTGATCCGGAAGACACCGCCCAGGGTGCCCACGTCCTCGCCCATGACGTGCACGGACGGGTCGTCGGCCATGGCGTCCCGCAGGGCGCGGCCCAGCGCCTGCGCCATGGTGGCGGGCTTGGCGGGCTGCGCCGCGGGCGGCTTCGCGACCGTGGTCATGCCTGGCCCCCTTCCGCCTCGGCGTCCAGCTCGGCCCGCAACTGGTCGGCCTGCTCGCGCAGTTGCGAGGTCCGCTCGGCGTACACGTCGCCGAACAGGTCCATCGGGTCGAGCGCCGGGTCCTGGTTCATGCGCTCGCGCAGCCCGGCCGCCATGGTCTCCGCGTCGTCGCGCACGGCCTGGACGCCGGCCTCGTCGATGAGCCCGCGCTCGGTCAGCTCGCGCTCCAGGAGGAGGATCGGATCGTGCGCCCGCCAGGTCTCGACCTCGGCGTCGGTGCGGTAGCGGGTCGCGTCGTCGGCGTTGGTGTGCGCGTCCATGCGGTACGTGACGGCCTCCACCAGCGTCGGACCGTGCCCCTCACGCGCGCGGGCGACCGCGTCGGCGAGGACCTCGTACATCGCCACCGCGTCGTTCCCGTCGACCAGGCGGCCCGGCATCCCGTACCCGACGGCCTTGTGGGCCAGGGAGGGCGCCGCGGTCTGCTTGGCGAGCGGCACGGAGATGGCGAACCCGTTGTTCTGCACGAGGAAGACGACCGGGGCTTGCCACACGGCGGCGAAGTTCAGCGCCTCGTGGAAGTCGCCCTCGCTGGTGCCGCCGTCGCCGACCATGGCGAGCGCCACCACGTCGTCGCCCTTGAGCCGGGCGGCGTGCGCGAGGCCCACGGCGTGCGGCAACTGGGTGGCGAGCGGCGTGGACAGCGGGGCGATGCGGTGCTCGCGCGGGTCGTAGCCGGTGTGCCAGTCGCCGCGCAGCAGCGTGAGCGCCTGGACGGGGTCGAGGCCCCGGGCGACGGCGGCGAGCGTGTCGCGATAGCTGGGGAAGAGCCAGTCGCGCTCCTGGAGGACGAGCGCGGCGGCCACCTCACTGGCCTCCTGGCCGGTCGTGGAGGGGTAGACCGCGAGGCGGCCCTGCCGGGTCAGCGCCGTCGCCTGCGCGTTGTACCGGCGGCCGTGCACCACCTCGGCGTACAACCGGCGCAGCAGCCCTGGATCGGCCTGCGCGGCGGCGTCGGTGCCCAGGACCCGGTACGGCTCCGCGTCCGGCAGCAGCGGCGCGGGGTCCGTGCGGGGCTGCCAGGCGGGCGGCGGAACGGGTGCGGTGCGGGCGTCCCGCTGTTCCATGACCGTCATGACGACACCTCCTCGTGGGAGCGGTTCGAGAGCGCGTCGGATGTGACCCGCCTCACCTACCGATTGTTCGGTCGTCGGCACATTTTGGCTACAGGCCCCTCCAGGCTGTGGACAAACGGTTCTCCACAGCCTGAGATGAATGCAGTACGTCCATGGTAAGGAGGCGGGGGCACATGGCATCTGAACAAATGGCCGACGGTTCCGGGGCCCGCCCCCTGGACGCCATCGACCGCGACATCCTGCAGATGCTGCGGACCGACGGGCGCGCCTCGATACGCTCCGTGGCCGAGCGCGTCCATGTGTCACGCGCGAACGCCTACGCGCGGATCAACCGCCTCATCGACGACGGCGTCATCCGCGGCTTCGGGGCCCGTGTCGACCACGAACGGGCCGGTCAGGGCGCCTCCGCGTACATCACGCTCAAGATCGTCCAGAACACCTGGCGCACGGTCCGCGACCAGCTGCGCCGGATGCCGGAGGCCGCGCACATCGCTCTGGTCAGCGGCGACTTCGACGTCCTGATCCTGGTGCACACCCGCGACAACCGGGCGCTGCGGGAACTGGTCCTCACCAAGCTCCAGGCCATCCCCGAGGTGCTCAGCACGCGCACGCTGCTGGTCTTCGAGGAGGAGACCCTCGATGTGGGGGCCGTGGGCGCTGTGGGGGCTGTGGGGGCCACGGGGGAAGTGGCGGACGGGGGTCCGGCGGACGGCTGAGGGCGTGCTCAGCCCTCCTTGCGCAGCCCCTCGAAGACCAGCTTCGCGACGGCCTCGGCCACTTCGGCGCTGTCCAGCTCGCCGCGGCCCGGCCGGTACCACTCCACCATGGAGTTGATCATTCCGAAGACGAGCCGGGTCGCGAGCCGTACCTCTATGTCGCCCCGTACGTCGCCGTCGGCGGCGGCCGCCTTGAGCAGCTCGGCGACCTGGTGGTCGAACTCCCGGCGCCGCTCCATCGCCCAGCGCTCGGTCTCGGTGTTCCCGCGCACCCGCAGCAGCAGCGTCACGTAGGGCAGTTCGCCGGTCAGCACCTCGACCATGCGCCGGGTGACGTACTCCAGGCGCTCGACCGCCCGCCCCTCGCGCGCGGGCGGCTCGTCGAGGATCCCGAAGAGGCCGTCGAGCGCCCGGGTGACGGCACGGCGCAGCAGCTCCTCCTTGCCCGTCACATGGTGGTAGATCGACGACTTGGAGATGCCGGCCGCCTTGGACAGGTGCTCCATGGACGTGCCGTCGTAGCCGCGCTCGTTGAAGACGGTCACGGCGACCGCGAGCAGGGACTGCGGGGTGTAGGTGTCACGCCGTGCTGTGGTCACGCGGAGCCCTCCCACTTCTTGGGGTCGTACGAGTGCCTGAGCAGGGCGAGGGACGGCGCGCAGCGCCCGGAGGGGTCCCGGTCGCGCAGCTCCTCCAGCAGGCCGCAGGCCCAGTTCCGGCCCAGTTTGCGGCTCCATTCGAAGGGGCCGAGGGGGTAGTTGACGCCGAGCCGCATCGCGGTGTCGATGTCCTCCTCGGTGGCCACCCCGCGCGCGAGGGCGTCGTGCGCCAGGTCGATGATCCGGGCGACCGTACGGGCGACGATCATGCCGGGGACGTCCGCGATGACGCTGACCTCCTTGCCGAGCGCCTGGAAGAGCCCCACGGCCTCGCGCAGGGTGCGCGGGTTGCCGTCCTGGCAGGCGGCCAGGGCGATGCGGGTCGCGGAGCGGTAGTCGAGCGCGAGGTCGAAGTAGACGACGTCGCGGAACTCGATGGACGTCTGTCCGTCCGCCTGCACCAGCTGGCCGCCCCCGGGCAGCACGATCCGGGTGCCCTTGTCCTCGTCCTCCTGGGTGACCTCGATGCCCGCCTCGCGCATCATCGCGATCAGCTCGCCCGCGTTCTCCAGATCGCCCTCGACGGTCACGTGCGCGGGCGGGGCGGCCGGGGCGGCGGTGTGCGGTTCGGCCCGCTCCTCACCGTCCCCGTACGTGTACCAGCCCTGGCCAGACTTGACCCCGAGCCGTCCCGCCTCGACGAGCCGGCGCTGGGCCAGTGACGGGCGGAACTTGGCGTCCTGGAAGAAGCCCTCCCACACGGAACGGGTGACCGCCTCGTTCACGTCCTGGCCGATGAGGTCGGTCAGTTCGAAGGCGCCCATCTTGAAGCCGCCGCTCTCGCGGAGCACCGCGTCGATGGTGGCGGGATCGGCGCCCTGCTCCTCGTGGACCGCGAACGCCTCGGCGTAGAAGGGCCGCGCGATCCTGTTGACCAGGAAGCCGGGGGTGTCGGCGCAGGCCACCGGGGTCTTGCCCCAGGCGCGGGCGGTCTCGTACGCGCGCGTGGCCGCGGTGACGTCCGTGGCGTGGCCGGAGACGACCTCCACCAGCGGCATCAGCGGCGCGGGGTTGAAGAAGTGCAGTCCGACGAAGCGTCCGGGGACGCGCAGCGCGCCGCCGATCGCCGTCACGGACAGGGACGAGGTGTTCGTGGCGAGCAGGCAGTCGTCGCCGACGATGTCCTCCAGCTCGCGCAACAGGTCCTGCTTGACGTCCAGTCGCTCCAGGACGGCCTCGACGACGAGGGCCGCGGGGGCCAGCTCGTGGAGGGTCTGCGCGGGCTCCAGGCGCGCGACGGCGACGTCGCGCTCCTCGGCGCCCATGCGCCCCTTCTCGACGAGCCGGTCGAGTCGCGCGGTGATCGACTCGGCGGCCGCGCGGGCCCGGCCCGGCACGGCGTCGTAGAGCCTGACGGGGTGGCCGCCCGCGAGCGCGACCTGGGCGATGCCCTGACCCATGGTGCCGGTGCCGACCACGCCGACGAGGCGGTCATGTGCAGTCATGGCGTGATCCTCCCGTACCCGCGTCCGCCCCGGGTCTCCGGGGCTCGATGGGCGGGTTTTCCACAGCTTTTCCCCGCGCCCTTGTCCCGACCGATCGTTCGGTTACTCTAACTCTTGCTGGGTGTCGTCGCCCAGCCCCGTACCGCCCGGTCCCACCCAGCCCGTCGGCTCGACGAGGAGCCGGCGCCGAGGAGGAGTTGGTCCGCCATGGCCGCCGCCGAAAGCACCGCGCACGATCTGATCGCCCAGCACCGGCCCACCCTCGACCAGGCGCTGGACACCATCCGCACCCGCGCGTACTGGTCCCCGCACCCCGAGCACCCGAAGGCCTACGGAGGCGACGCGGAGGGCGGCAGCCTGAGCATGGCCGAGGGCAAGGCCGCCTTCGACGCCCTGCTGGGCACCCGCCTCGACCTCGGACAGCCCGGCACGGACGACTTCGTCGGCGGTGAAGTCTCGCCGTACGGGATCGAGTTGGGGATCACGTACCCCCACGCGGACGTGGACGTGCTGCTGCCCGCCATGCGCGCGGGCATGCGCGCGTGGCGGGAGGCGGGCGCCGAGCTGCGGGCCGTGGTGTGCCTGGAGATCCTGGCCCGGATCAGCGCCCGCACGCACGAGTTCGCGCACGCGGTCATGCACACCAGCGGCCAGGCGTTCATGATGGCGTTCCAGGCGGGCGGCCCGCACGCGCAGGACCGCGGCCTGGAAGCGGTGGCGTACGCGTACGCGGAGCAGGTGCGCACCCCGGACGCGGCGCAGTGGTCCAAGCCCCAGGGCAAGCGCGATCCCCTGCTGCTGACCAAGGAGTTCACCCCGGTCGGGCGCGGAGTCGCGCTGCTGATCGGCTGCAACACCTTCCCGACGTGGAACGGCTATCCGGGCCTGTTCGCCTCCCTCGCCACCGGCAACCCCGTCCTGGTGAAGCCCCACCCGCGCGCGGTGCTGCCGCTCGCGCTCACCGTCCAGGCGGCCCGCGAGGTGCTCGCCGAGTCGGGCTTCGATCCGAACCTGGTGGCGCTCGCCGCCGAGCGCCCCGGCGAGGGCGTCGCGAAGAGCCTCGCCGTCCGCCCCGAGATCCGGATCATCGACTACACGGGCTCGACGGCCTTCGGCGACTGGCTGGAGACCCACGCCCGCCAGGCGCAGGTCTACACGGAGAAGGCGGGCGTCAACACGGTCGTCATCGACAGCACGGACGACTACAAGGGCATGCTGGCGAACCTCGCGTTCTCGCTGTCCCTGTACAGCGGCCAGATGTGCACCACCCCGCAGAATCTGCTGGTGCCGCGCGACGGCATCACCACCGACGCGGGCCTGAAGTCGTACGACGACGTGGTCGCGGACCTCGCGGCGTCGGTCGGCGGCCTGCTCGGCGACGACGCCCGGGCGAACGCACTGCTGGGCGCGCTCGTGAACCCCGACGTCAAGGCACGCCTGGAGGCGGCGCCCGGACTCGGTGAAGTCGCCCTGCCCTCACGCGAGGTCGCGAACCCGGAGTTCCCCGACGCGGTGGTGCGCACCCCCGTGATCGTGAAGCTCGACGGCACCAAGCCGGACGCCGAGGCCGCGTACATGAGCGAGTGCTTCGGCCCGGTCTCCTTCGCGGTCGCCGTGGACTCCACCGGGGACGCGCTGGAGCTGCTGCGGCGCACGGTGCGCGAGAAGGGCGCCATGACGGTCGGCGCGTACACCACCTCCGACGACGTGGCGGAGGCCGTCGAGGAGGTCTGCCTGGAGGAGTGCGCCCAGCTCTCGCTCAACCTGACGGGCGGGGTGTACGTGAACCAGACGGCGGCGTTCTCCGACTTCCACGGCTCGGGCGGCAACCCGGCGGCGAACGCGGCGCTGTGCGACGGCGCCTTCGTGGCGAACCGCTTCCGGGTGGTGGAGGTCCGGCGCGACGGCGTCTAGGGCTTCAGGGCTTTTCCTAGGGCTAGGGCTAGGGCGCGTGCGTGCTGTGCGCGCTCCAGTGGAAGAGGGTCATGCCGACGCTGGTGGCCAGGTTGTAGCTGGAGACCTGGGGCCGCATCGGCAGGGACACCAGGTGGTCGGCCCGCGCGCGCAGGGCGTCGGACAGGCCGCTGCGCTCGGATCCGAAGGCGAGCAGCGCGTCGTCCGGCAGCGTCAGGCCGCGGATGTCGGCGCCCTCGGGATCGAGCGCGTAGAGCGGCCCGTCGGGCAGTTCGCCGACGGTCAGCCGCTCCACGGCGGTCGCGAAGTGCAGCCCGGCCCCGCCCCGGACGACGGTGGGGTGCCAGGGGTCGAGGCTGCCCGTCGTGACGACACCGGCCGCCCCGTACCCGGCGGCCAGGCGGATGACGGCGCCCGCGTTGCCGAGGTTGCGCGGCTCGTCGAGGACGATGACCGGGGTGGTGCGTCCCGGCCGGCCGACGGCGGCCAGGTTCCCGGCGCGCGCGGGACGGCCGGCGAGCGCGGCGACCCCGGTGGGGTGCAGCCGCGGCACGAGCGCGCGCAGCACGTCGCCCGGCACCTCCACGAGCCGCGCGGCCAGGTCCTGCGCGACATCGGGCGCGAGATCGTCGGCCAGGGCGCGCGCCGCCGCCTTGTCGACGGCGAGCGCGACGGGGACGTCGGCGCCGAAGCGCAGGGCGTGCTTGAGGGCGTGGAACCCGTCGAGGAGCACGGCGGTGTCGGCCGCGCGCCGCCAGGCCCGCACGGCCTCCTCGGCGCCGAGGGCACCGCCGGCGCCCTCGTGGAGTCCGCTGTGCCCGTCCGCCGTGCTCGTCCCGCTCATGGCAGGAAGCCTACGTGCGCACCGCCGCCGGCTCGGCGTCCTGCGCCGGGCGCTGCTCCGGCACCACCGCACGACCGCCCGAGCGCCCGCCGACGACGCGCTCACGCGCGCGTGCCGCCCGGCCGCCGACCCACCGCAGGAAGGACGTCGGCAGGAACACCGCGTCGGCGGCGATCATCGCGAGCGAGAAGAAAGGCAGGCCCAGCACGATCGCGATGAACACATGCTCCGTGATCATGAAGATCAGCAGGATGTTCTTGACCCTGCGGTTGAAGACCGTGAACGGGAAGGCGACCTGGACGATGACCGTCCCGTAGGTCACGAGCATCACCATCGGGCCGAACGCGCTGAGCAGATCGCCCAGAGCGGGCCAGGGCGAGAAGTAGTCCAGGTGGAGCGGGTAGTAGACCGCGGTGCCGTCCTGCCAGCGGCCGCCCTGGATCTTGTACCAGCCGGCCGTCGCGTAGATCAGGCACGCCTCGATCATGATGATCAGCAGCGCCGTGTTGTGCACGGCGTTGGCGACGACGTCGAACAGCCGGCGCGCGTCACCGTGCTCGGGGCCGCGGTTGGTGAACCACCACAGCCCCTGGACGATCCACAGCCCCCAGAAGAAGAACAGCCAGCCGACGCTCATCCGGCCCGTGAACGTGATCGCCGAGAGCGCGAGCCCGATCACCCACCACAGGACGGGTCCCGCCCGGTCCGCACGCGAGGCCCCGAGCGCGCCCTCACGCGCGCGTGCCGCCCGGCGCGCGTCGAGCGACCACACCTGTCCGCATCTGGTGAGGACCAGGTAGATCGACATCAGGTGGATGACGTTGTCACCGCCGTCCCCCATGAACACGCTGCGGTTCTGCAGCGACAGCACGCCGACCATGAACAGGACCGACATGGTGCGGGTGCGCCAGCCCAGGAGCAGCAGGACGGAGGCGAGCATCGCGACGACGTAGACGATCTCGAACCACGCCTGACCGTCCGACCACATCAGCGCGGTGAAGGCGCCGTTGTCCGCGATCAGCTGCTGCGCCATGCCCCAGCTCCACGGGGCGTCGGGGCCGTACATCTCCTGGCGGTGCGGGAACTCGCGCAGCAGGAACAGCAGCCAGGTCGCCGAGAACCCGATGCGGACCACGGCGGTCTGGTAGGGGCCGAGCGCGGTGGCGGTGACCCGCTCCACGCCGGTGCTCAGCGCATCGGAGACGCGCTGCCCGAGGCCCCTGCCGTCCTGCTGCGCGGGGGCGCCGGTGGGCTCCGGCGCCGCCTGCTGCTGGAAGCCGCTCATCGCGCACCGTCCGTCCGGTCGTCCTTCGCGCGCACGTGCGCGCCGCTGTCGAGAGGCGCGTCGCGCGAGGTCACCGTCCACCAGGACAGCTGCCGGTAGACCGGCTTCTGGTTCACCTTCTCGTCACTCCACTTCGGGGGCGCGATCGTGACCGACCGGGAACGGATCTGGACGCGCTCGATGACGTCCCCCTTGCCGCCGACGCCGAGCCGGTCGAGACGCAGCACGAGGATGCGGCGCATGTACTGCTCCGAGAGCGTGCCCCGCAGGCTGGTCGCCCGGTTCTGCGCGTCGTGCGAGCCGAGGTAGATGTCCCAGGCGCGGCGCAGTTCGTTCTGCGTGGTGTGGCTGGGCAGCAGATTGCCCTTGATCGCGGCGCCGTCCTGGGCGGACAGGTCGTACCAGCCGGTCGTGCGCAGCTTTCCGTCGGAGGCGCGCACCTCGGCCCGGGTCTGGACGGCGATGTTCTGCTGCAAGGGGTTGGGGGCGAACAGCTTCCAGTTCTGCTCGAACTCGGGGTAGACCCATGCGTCCACCACCTTGCCGTGCCGCTTGGTCATCGTGTTCGACGGGGCGACGTGCAGGAACACCATCAGGACGTGGACGCACGCGACGACGGCGATGCCCGCGAGGGCCAGCGAGGCGGCCACCCGGCCGCCCGGGGAGAGGGCGGCGAGGCCCTGGCGACCGGGCTGCGGCGCGGGCGGTTCGTGCGCCTCGTCGGGGGACTCGTCGTGCGACGCCTCGGGCGCCTCGCCGGGTGAGGCGTCGCCGCCGGGCGGTGGTCCGGCCGGCGGCCCCGGTGCGGGCCCGTCGGCCTCGCCCGCAGCGCCTGCTTCGGTCTTCATCACAGTTCCCCGATCCCCGTCCCGGTCCCGTCGTCTGTCGGCCCGTCCACCGCCGAACCGATTCCGCGCCGTCGGCCCGCGGGTGCGACGCACCGGCACGGTACTGGGGAGCGGCCCCGAAGCACAGGCGGCCGAGGTTATCCACAGGCCGGGTCATTCAGGGTTGACACCTTACGGCGCCGGGTCCCACCATTGAATCCGACGAACCGAACGATCGGTCGGGAGCCCGGTGGGCGCCGAGCCTGCCCGGATCGGCTCGTCATCGGCAGCCGAGTCCGAGGGGAACCGGGAATGGCGACAGCAGCACCGCATCACGTGGAGAGCGCCGAGAGCGCCGAGAGCACCGAGAGCGCCGACGGCGCCGCGGAGTTCCAGGCGGTGTTCGACGCGGCGGTGGCCGCCGACGAGCGCATCGAGCCCCGCGACTGGATGCCCGACGCCTACCGGGCCACGCTCGTGCGGCAGATCGCGCAGCACGCGCACTCCGAGATCATCGGCATGCAGCCGGAGGCCAACTGGATCACGCGCGCCCCGTCCCTGCGCCGCAAGGCGATCCTGATGGCGAAGGTGCAGGACGAGGCGGGGCACGGGCTGTATCTCTACAGCGCGGCCGAGACCCTGGGCACCAGCCGCGACGAGCTGCTCGACAAGCTGCACAGCGGCCGCCAGAAGTACTCCTCGATCTTCAACTACCCGACGCTGACCTGGGCCGACGTCGGCGCGATCGGCTGGCTGGTGGACGGCGCCGCGATCACGAACCAGGTGCCGCTGTGCCGCTGCTCGTACGGCCCCTACGCCCGCGCGATGGTCCGTGTCTGCAAGGAGGAGTCCTTCCACCAGCGCCAGGGGTACGAGCTGCTGCTCGCCCTCAGCCGCGGCACCGAGGCCCAGCACGCGATGGCGCAGGACGCGGTGGACCGCTGGTGGTGGCCGTCCCTGATGATGTTCGGCCCGCCCGACGACGAGTCGGCGCACTCGGCCCAGTCGATGGCCTGGAAGATCAAGCGCCACTCGAACGACGAGCTGAGGCAGCGCTTCGTCGACATCTGCGTCCCCCAGGCCGCCTCCCTCGGCCTGACCCTCCCCGACCCGGACCTGGTGTGGAACGAGGAGCGGGGGCAGCACGACTTCGGTCCGATCGACTGGTCGGAGTTCAAGGAGATCCTCAAGGGCAACGGCCCGTGCAACGAGCAGCGGATCACCCAGCGCAGGCGCGCCCACGACGAGGGCGCCTGGGTGCGCGAGGCGGCCGCGGCCCACGCGGCCAAGCACGCCACCACGCGTCCGGTACCGACCCGAGAAGGCAGGGCAGCATGAGCGAGACCCCGACCAGCGCCCCCGGCGGCGCCGGCGAGTGGCCCCTGTGGGAGGTCTTCGTCCGCTCCCGCCGCGGTCTCGCCCACACCCACGCCGGCAGCCTGCACGCCCCGGACGCGGAGCTGGCCCTGCGCAACGCACGGGACCTGTACACGCGGCGCGGCGAGGGCGTCTCCCTGTGGGTCGTCCCGTCCACCGCGATCACGGCGTCCTCTCCCGACGAGAAGGACCCGTTCTTCGAGCCGGCCGCCGACAAGCCCTACCGGCACCCGACGTTCTACGAGATCCCGGAAGGGGTGAAGCACCTGTGACGCAGCGGACGCGGCCACCGCGGGCCGGCGACACGACCGCCGCCCTGGCCCTCGGCGACGACGCCCTGGTGCTCTCGCACCGCCTGGGGGAGTGGGCGGGCCACGCCCCGGTCCTGGAGGAGGAGGTCGCGCTGGCCAACATCGCGCTGGACCTGCTCGGCCAGGCCCGCGTCCTGCTGAGCACGGTCGGCGACGAGGACGAGCTGGCGTACCTGCGCGAGGAGCGCGACTTCCGCAATCTCCAGCTGGTCGAGCAGCCGAACGGCGACTTCGCCCACACCATCGCCCGCCAGCTGTTCTTCTCCACGTACCAGCACCTCCTGTACGGCCGGCTGGCCGACGGCGAGGGCGAGTTCGCTCCCCTGGCCGCCAAGGCGGTCAAGGAGGTGGCCTACCACCGGGACCACGCCCGGCAGTGGACGCTGCGGCTCGGTGACGGCACGCAGGAGAGCCACGCGCGCATGCGGCGCGCGGTGGACGCGCTCTGGCGCTTCACCGGCGAGATGTTCCAGCCGCTCCCGGGCGTCGAGCTCGACTGGGAGGAGCTGCGGACCGAGTGGACGGCGAGCGTCACGGAGGACCTCCGTGCGGCGACGCTCACCGTTCCCGAGGGCCCGCAGAGCGGCGGCTGGAGCGCGGGGGCGGGACGCCAGGGACTGCACACCGAGCCGTTCGGCCGGATGCTCGCCGAGATGCAGCACCTGCACCGCAGCCACCCGGGGGCGACATGGTGACCGCACCGCTCACCCCGCTGGAGACCGAGCTGCTGCACCTCGCGGGCTCGGTGCCCGACCCCGAGCTACCGGTGCTGACCCTGGAGGAGCTGGGTGTGCTGCGCGCCGTGCACACGCTCGGCCCGGGCCGCGTCGAGGTCGAGCTGAGCCCCACGTACACCGGCTGTCCCGCGATCGAGGCCATGTCGGCCGACATCGAGCGGATCCTGCACGAGCACGGCATCCCCGAGGTCACCGTCCGACCGGTCCTCTCCCCGGCCTGGTCCACGGACGACATCAGCCCCGAAGGCCGCCGCAAGCTGCGGGAGTTCGGGATCGCCCCGCCGCGCACCACCCGCGCCCCCGTCGGCCCGGTCGCCGTGGCCCTCGGGCCCACCCGGCACACGACCGCGCCCGTCACCGGTCCCGACATCGAGGAGCCGGTGGCCTGCCCGCACTGCGGATCGGCCGAGACCGAGCTGCTCAGCCGGTTCTCCTCCACCGCCTGCAAGGCGCTGCGCCGCTGCCTCGACTGCCGCGAACCCTTCGACCACTTCAAGGAGCTGTGATGGCAGCACCCGCGCGGGCCCGCTTCCACCGGCTCCGGGTCACGGCGGTCGACCGGCTCACCGACGACTCCGTGGCGCTGACCTTCGCCGTCCCCGACGAGCTGCGCGAGCGGTACCGGCACGCTCCGGGCCAGCACCTCGCGCTGCGCCGCACCGTGGACGGCGCCGAGGTCCGCCGCACGTACTCGATCTGCTCGGCGGCCCCGGCCGACGGCGCCCCGCGCACCCTGCGGGTGGGCGTGCGCCTGGTCGACGGCGGCGCGTTCTCCACGTACGCCCACAAGGAGATCGCGGTGGGGGACGAGCTGGAGGTGATGACGCCGGCCGGCCGGTTCACCCTCGACCCGGCCCCCGGGCACTACGCGGCGGTGGTCGGCGGCAGTGGCATCACCCCGGTGCTGTCCATCGCCACGACGCTTCTGGAGCGGGCACCCGACGCCCGTTTCTGCCTGATCCGCAGTGACCGGACCACCGCCTCGACGATGTTCCTGGAGGAGGTCGCGGACCTGAAGGACCGCTACCCCGACCGGTTCCAGCTGGTCACCGTCCTCTCCCGGGAGGAGCAGCAGGCCGGCCCGGTCTCGGGGCGGCTCGGCCAGGAGCGGCTGACGGCACTCCTGCCCGCGCTGCTGCCGGTGGAGCGGATCGCGGGCTGGTTCCTGTGCGGTCCCTTCGGCCTCGTGCAGGGCGCCGAGCGGGCGCTGCGCGGCCTCGGCGTGCGGCGGACCCGCATCCACGAGGAGATCTTCCACGTGGACGGCGGCCCGGCCGCCGATGCCCCGGCCCCGGCGTCCGCTCCCGCGCACAGCACGGTCACCGCGCAGCTCGACGGACGGTCCGGCAGCTGGCCGGTGCGGGACGGCGAATCCCTGCTGGACGCGGTGCTGCGCAACCGGGCGGACGCGCCCTACGCCTGCAAGGGCGGCGTCTGCGGCACCTGCCGCGCCTTCCTCGTCTCGGGATCGGTGCGCATGGACCGGAACTTCGCGCTGGAGCCCGAGGAGACCGAAGCGGGGTACGTCCTGGCCTGCCAGTCCCGTCCGACCACGGAGAAGGTGGAGCTGGACTTCGACCGCTGACCCCCGCCCGCGCCCCGGTCACGCCCCGGGCACCCGTCCCCTGCACCTGTTCCCTTCTCGTAGAACCTGTTCTATCTTGACGCTCCGTCAGATCCCGCTGGGAGCCGAGCAGGACCAGGAGGACAGCCGGTGGACTTCACCTTCTCCGAAGAGCAACAGGCGGCCGTCGAGGCGGCGCGGGCGGTGTTCACGCCGGTCGCGCCCGACAGCGTGCCCAGCCCCTCGCTCACCGCCGGCGCCGTGGCCGAGGACTTCGACCGCGCGCTGTGGTCCAAGGCCGCCGACGCCGATCTGCTCAGCCTGCTCATCACGCCCGAGCACGGCGGCGCCGGACTCGACGCCATCGCCCTCTGCCTGGTGCTGCGCGAATCAGCGAAGGTCCTCGCCCGCATCCCGCTCCTGGAGCACAGCGCTGCGGCGGCGACCCTTGAGGCGTACGGCGGCGCGGAGCTGAAGCGGGAGATCCTCCCCCGCGCGGCCGACGGCCGTCTCGCCCTGACCGTGGCGGCGGCCGGCCGCACCGGCCACGACCCGGCCGAGCTGGCGGTGACCGCACGCCGCGAGGGCGCCACGGGCGCGGGCGGCTGGGTCCTGGACGGGGTGCAGACCGCGGTGCCGTGGGCCTGGGGCGCCGACCGGATCCTCGTCCCCGCGCACACCGGCGACGGCGTCGCGGTGCTGGCGGTCCTGCCCGGCCCGGCCCGCGACGAAGACCCCCTGCCGGAGCTCACCTTCACCGAGCAGATCTCCACGACCGGCGAGCGCCTCGCCGAACTGCGCCTCGACGGCGTGCACCTGGACGACCGGCACCTCGTCGAGGACTCCGCGGCCTGGCCCCGGCTGCACGATCTGCTCGCCACCGGCACCTGCGCGCTCGCGCTCGGCCTCGGCGAAGGCGTACTGAAGATGACCAGCGACTACGCGGGCAAGCGCGAGCAGTTCGGGTATCCGATCGCCACGTTCCAGGCCGTCGCCGTCCAGGCCGCCGACCGCTACATCGATCTGCGCGCCATGGAGGCCACCCTGTGGCAGGCGGCCTGGCGGCTGAGCACCGGGGCGGGCGGCACGCTGCCGGTCGCCGGTGATGTCGCGGTCGCCAAGAGCTGGGCGTCCGACGGCGTCCGCCGCGTCGTCCAGACCGCTCAGCACCTGCACGGCGGCTTCGGTGCCGACACCGACTACCCGCTGCACCGCTACCACGCCTGGGCCAAGCACCTGGAGCTCTCGCTCGGCCCGGCCGCCGCCCACGAGGAGATGCTCGGCGATCTGCTCGCCGCCCATCCCCTGGGCTGAGCGGCCCGGCGGGCCGGAGCCGGTCAGACGACGGCGCCCGGCTGTCCCTTGTCGTCCACGACGGGGCGGCCGGCCGCCTCCCACGCCTGCATGCCGCCCGCGACGTTCACCGCGTCGACGCCCTGCTGCACCAGGTAGGCCGTCACCTGGGCGGAGCGGCCGCCGACCCGGCACACCACGTTGACCCGGCCGTCCTGCGGGGCGGCCTCGGTGAACTCGCCGAACCGCGCGACGAACTCGCTCATCGGAATGTGGAGCGCGTCCGCGGCATGACCCGCGTGCCACTCGTCGTTCTCCCGGACGTCGAGCAGGAAGTCACCTTCCTTGAGCTCGTCGACACCGACCGTGGGCACACCAGAACCGAAAACCATGCCCCCGACGCTACCCGACCGCCCACCGGACTCAGCCCGCGGTGATCCGCTCCAGCTCGGCCTCCCGCTCGGCGACCTGCGCGAGCAGCTGCTCGGCGATCTCGTCGAGCAGCTTGTCCGGGTCGTCCGGCGCCATCCGCAGCATCGAGCCGATCGCACCCTCCTCCAGCTCCCGGGCCACGGCCGTCAGCAGCTCCTTGCGCTGCGCCAGCCAGTCGAGCCGGGCGTACAGCTCCTCGCTCGGCGAGGGCTCCCGCTCCGGCGGCACCGGACCCGCGGCCCACTCCTCGGCGAGTTCGCGCAGCAGGGACGCGTCGCCGCGCGCGTACGCCGCGTTCACCCGCGAGATGAACTCGTCGCGCCGCTCCCGCTCCCGGTCGTCCTGGGCCAGATCCGGGTGCGCCTTGCGGGCCAGCTCGCGGTAGAGCTTGCGGGCCTCCTCGCTGGGCCGCACCCGCTGCGGCGGGCGCACCTGCTGGTCGGTGAGCATCGCGACGGCCTCCGGGAACAGCCCGTCGCCGTCCATCCACCCGTGGAACAGCTCCTCGACGCCGGGCATCGGCAGCACCCGCGCCCGCGCCTCGTCGGCCCGGTCGCGGTCCTCGGGGTCGCCGGTGCGCTCCGCCGTCGCCTCGGCGATCAGCGCCTCCAGCTCGTCGAGCCGGGCGTACATCGGGCCGAGCTTCTGGTGGTGCAGGCGCGAGAAGTTCTCCACCTCGACCCGGAAGGTCTCCACGGCGATCTCGAACTCGATGAGCGCCTGCTCGGCGGCGCGCACCGCCCGCTCGAGCCGCTCCTCGGGGCGCTCCCGCGTCTGCTCCCGAGACCGCTCGATCCGTTCCTTCAGCTGGTCCTTGAGCCGCTCCCGAGGCTGCTCCTCGGGCTGCCCTGCCACATCGTCGGTCTCCGGGGTCGTCACCCGTCCAGCGTAGGGCACGGCCCGACAGGGGCGCCCCGGCACCGACCCCGCCGGCAGACCCGGCCACGCTGCGAGCACCCCGGACCGGATCAGCCCCTCAGACGCCCGCCTCCGCGGCGACCCGCCCCTCCCGGACGGCCCGCACCAGCTCCCCGTGATCGGCCTCGGTGCGGTCCGCGTAGGTCACCGCGAACGACGCGACGGCCTCGTCCAGCTCCTCGTTCTTCCCGCAGTACCCGGCGACCAGCCGGGGGTCCGCGCTGTGGGCGTGGGCGCGGGCGAGCAGGGCGCCGGTCATCCGGGCGTAGTCGTCCAGCTGGTCGGCGGCGAGCGCGGCCGGGTCGACGCTGCCCTTGCGGTTCCTGAACTGCCGCACCTGGAAAGGCCGTTCACCGACCGAGGTCCAGCCCAGCAGGAAGTCGCTGACCACCTGCATCCGCTTCTGCCCGAGCACCACGCGCCGCCCCTCGTGCGCGACGGCGCCGGGCGTGAAGCCGACCGTCGGCAGATGCGGCAGCAGCGCCGACGGCCGCGCCTCCTTCACCTGGAGCACCAGCGGCTCACCGCGGTGGTCGAGGAGGAGCACCACGTACGACCTGGTCCCCACGCTCCCGGTGCCGACGACCCGGAACGCCACGTCGTGGATCGCGTACCGCGCGAGCAGCGGCAGCCGGTCCTCGGTCAGGGTCTCCAGGTAGGCCCCCAGCGAGCCGGCGACGGCGGCCGCCTCCTGGTCGGATGTCCGCCGCAGCACCGGCGGCGCGTCCACGAACCGCCGCCCGCCGCCCTCCACGCCGATCGTGGACTTGGCGGCGAACCGTCCGCTGGTGTTGTTCCGCGCCTTCTCCGAGACCCGCTCCAGCGTGCCGAGCAGATCGTGGGCGTCGGTGTGCGAGACGAGCTTCTCGTCCGCGATCGCGTTCCACGCGTCCAGCGCGGGCAGTTTGGCGAGCAGCCGCATGGTGCGCCGGTAGGCACCCGTCGCGTCGTGCGCCGCCTGCCGGCAGGTGTCCTCGTCGGCCCCGGCCTCCCGGCCGGCGAGCACCAGCGAGGCCGCGAGCCGCTTCACGTCCCACTCCCAGGGGCCGTGCACCGTCTCGTCGAAGTCGTTCAGGTCGATGACCAGGCCGCCGCGCGCGTCCCCGTACAGCCCGAAGTTGGCGGCGTGGGCGTCGCCGCAGATCTGGGCGCCGATGCCGGTCAGCGGGGTGCGTGCCAGGTCGTACGCCATCAGCCCCGCGGAGCCGCGCAGGAACGCGAAGGGGGTCGCGGCCATCCGTCCGACCCGGATCGGGGTCAGCTCCTCGATCCGGCCGCGGTTGGACTCCGCGACGGCGGTCACCGCGTCGGGCCGCCCGGCGTCCGGCGCGAAGCCGTCGTGCGCGGACCTCGGGACGTCCTCGCGCAGGGCCTTGCCGGCCGCCTTCGGGGAGTCGCCCCCTGCCACCCCCGCGAAGAGCTCCGCGAACCCGTCCACCCGCGGCAGCCGCCGGACCCGCCCACCCGCTTCGCCCTGCCGCGGCAGCGCCACCACATCGCCGATTCCGCCCATACCGATCGCCTCCCCCGCCCCGAACGGGACCCGCAACGGGCCCCCGGACGCACCACATCGCTCGTCATCGCTCATCGAACCGGCCACGACCGTACCGCCGCCGATGAAACTCCGCCGGACCCTGTGGAAAACCCACGGCCTGTGCACAACTTCGCCGCCCGGGCGGCGTTTTCCCTACCGATGCACCACCGCCACAGCCACCACCGCCGGCGGACCGCGCTACTTCCGGAACTCCTCCGGACACGTGCCGCCCTCGGCCCCCAGATACTTCGCGGCCCAGTCCCCCAGCTCGTCCAGCGACGGCTTCAGCGCCGAGCCGGCCTCGGTGAGCCGGTAGGAGACCCGCAGCGGCGGCCCCTCGTCGACCTGGCGCAGGACGAGCCCGACGGTGCTCAGCTCCGTGAGCCGGTCGGAGAGCATGCGTTCGCTGATGCCGGGGATGGCCCGGCGCAGATCGGCGAAGTGCACGGGCCGGTGCATCAGAGCGGCCACGATCAGCCCCGTCCAGCGCTTGCCGAGCAGCCCGAAGACCCTGGTCATGCCGATGTCGACCGTCGAGCACGCCCCCGGGGTGTGCACCACGGGTGCCCCCGCGCCGGGTGCGTCCGCCCGCTTCCTGTCCCGCTCGCTGCCCGCCATGGGTCCAGAGTACTGGTTTCTCGTACGGTGATGAAAAAAAGTAAGTACCTGTGCTATTACTAGCTACGTACTCATCTACAGCCGATACTTCGGGAGACACCCCCCATGGCCACCCTGCTGCACCTCGACTCCTCGGTCTTCTCCGGTTCCGCCTCGTCCTCGCGCCCCGTGACGGAGGCCTTCCGCAACGCCTGGCTGGAGCAGCACCCCGAGGGCACGGTCGTCTACCGCGACCTGGCGGCGGACCCGGTTCCCCACATCACCGCCGACACCCACCTCGCCGGCTTCACCGCCCCCGACGACCACTCGCCGGAGCAGGCCGCCGCCTTCGCCGAGCGCGTGCGACTCATCGAGGAGCTGGAGAGCGCGGACGCGATCCTGATCGGCGCCCCGATGTACAACTTCTCGATCCCGTCGACGCTGAAGGCGTGGCTGGACAACGTGATCCTGTTCGGCCGCACCGCGGGCATCGACGCCCCGGCCGCCAAGGGCACCCCGGTCACCGTCGTCGCCAGCCGCGGCGGCTCCTACGCGCCGGGCACCCCGCGCGAGGGCATGGAGTACGTCCAGAACTTCCTGGCCGCCACCCTGCGCGACACCCTGCAGCTCGACCTCGACTTCATCGTCCCGGAGCTGACCATGGCCCCGACGAACCCGGCCATGTCCGAGCTGATCCCCCTCTTCGAGGCCTCCCGCGAGAAGGCCCTCCAGGACGCGCAGGAGAAGGGCAAGGCCGTGGCCGCCCGCATCGCCGCCTGAAGGTGACATAACCCACAGAGGCGCCACGGATTCGTCGACTCGCCGTCGACCCGTGGCGCCTCACGCGCGCGTACGCCCCCGCGTGCCCCCGTGTCTCGCCGCACGCCCCTGTGCACGGCAACGCAAAAGCCCCGCAGATCCGAAGATCTACGGGGCTTTTCGCTGTGCGCGAGGGGGGAGTTGAACCCCCACGCCCTTTCGGGCACTGGAACCTGAATCCAGCGCGTCTGCCTATTCCGCCACCCGCGCATTGGGTGTGTCCTCCGGCTCCTTGCCCTTGTGGGCCCGGCGCCTTCCGACATGCAGAAGATTAGCACGCTGGCAGGGGTGGATTCACATCCGATTCCCCGGGCATCCGACGGGCACCCGACGCAGGTGGCCGCCACCCCCCACCATGGGGCGGCGGCACCGAGGTGCCGTACGCGGGCCACAGTCCGGTCGCGGCCTTGCCGGACCCCGACCGCTCCACAGCCGCGTACGGGACACTGTCCACAGGCCCCCTCTACGATCCCTCTCAAGAGGGTCCGCAGCGGAGGCCCCGGAGCAGTCTGTGAGCGTCGACACTCGTCGACCGGGCGGACAGGGGGAACCAGCCGATTTCCCGACGCGTGGATACGATCAGTAAGCAGTACGACGAAGCGCGAGAGCGCGACAGGCACGGCAAGCAGGACAGCTACGAAGAAGGAGGTGCCTCATGGGAGTCCTGAAGAAGTTCGAGCAGCGTCTCGAAGGTCTGGTCAACGGCACCTTCGCGAAGGTCTTCAAGTCCGAGGTGCAGCCCGTCGAGATCGCGGGCGCGCTCCAGCGCGAGTGCGACAACAACGCGACGATCTGGAACCGCGAGCGGACCGTCGTCCCCAATGACTTCATCGTGGAGCTCAGCGCACCGGACTTCGAGCGCCTGAGCCCGTACTCGGGACAGCTCGGCGACGAACTGTCCGGCATGGTGCGCGACTACGCGAAGCAGCAGCGGTACACCTTCATGGGTCCCATCAAGGTGCACCTGGAGAAGGCGGACGACCTGGACACGGGTCTGTACCGGGTGCGCAGCCGCACCCTCGCCTCCTCCACCAGCCAGGAGCAGCCCGAGCGTCAGGAGCGGCCCGCGGCCGCCCGCCCGCAGACGCCCGGCGGCTACGGCTACCCGCCCGCCGCCGCCCCGCCGATGCCGTCGGCACCACCGCCCGGCCGGCCCGCACAGGCCCCGGCCGCGCACCGGCCCGCCGCCGCGGCGGGCCCGTTGCCGGGCACCCGCGTCCGGCACTGGATCGAGATCAACGGCACCCGCCACCAGATCTCCCGCCCCACCCTCGTGCTCGGCCGTTCCACGGAGGCCGACGTGCGGGTCGACGACCCCGGCGTCTCGCGCCGGCACTGCGAGATCCGCACCGGAACTCCGTCCACGATCCAGGACCTCGGGTCCACGAACGGGATCGTGGTGGACGGGCAGCACACGACCCGCGCTACGCTCCGCGACGGCTCGCGGATCGTCGTGGGCCAAACCACCATCGTTTACCGGCAAGCCGAAGGGTGAAGCGGGGGCAATGTCAGAGCTGACCCTGACGGTCATGCGGTTGGGTTTCCTGGCCGTTCTGTGGCTGTTCGTGATCGTGGCCGTACAGGTCATCCGCAGCGATCTGTTCGGCACGCGCGTCACCGCTCGCGGCTCGCGCCGTGACAGCGGACGCCAGCAGCAGGCCGCACGCCAGGCGGCCGCGCCGCCGCAGCCGCGCCAGCAGCAGGCGGGGGGCCGCCAGCGGCGCGGCGCCCCGAGCAAGCTCGTGGTCTCCGAGGGGAGTCTCACGGGCACCACGGTCGCCCTCCAGGGGCAGACCATCACGCTCGGCCGCGCACACGACAGCACGATCGTGCTGGACGACGACTACGCGTCCAGCAGGCACGCCCGGATCTACCCGGACCGGGACGGCCAGTGGATCGTCGAGGACCTCGGGTCCACGAACGGCACGTACCTCGACCGGAACCGTCTGACGACCCCCACGCCGATCCCGCTGGGCGCACCGATCCGCATCGGCAAGACCGTCATCGAGCTGCGGAAGTAGTGCTACATCATGATTAGGCGCGAGCGGAGCGAGCGAGCCGACGCGGTTGTCCCGGACCGGGACACCGGCACGCTCCCGACCGGAGGGTGGGCACCGTGCGGATGTACCCGGAGTCGGAATCAACGGGGCAGGTGCGCATGAGTCTGTCACTGCGCTTCGCCGCCGGATCGCACAAGGGCATGATCCGCGAGGGCAACGAGGACTCCGGCTACGCCGGTCCGCGTCTCCTCGCGATCGCCGACGGAATGGGCGGCCAGGCCGCCGGTGAGGTCGCCTCCTCCGAGGTGATCTCCACCATCGTCGCGCTCGACGACGACGTGCCCGGCTCCGACATCCTGACCTCGCTCGGCACCGCGGTGCAGCGGGCCAACGACCAGCTGCGCATGATGGTCGAGGAGGACCCGCAGCTGGAGGGCATGGGGACGACCCTCACCGCCCTGCTGTGGACCGGTCAGCGGCTCGGTCTCGTCCACGTCGGCGACTCGCGCGCGTACCTGCTGCGCGACGGCGTGCTCACGCAGATCACGCAGGACCACACCTGGGTGCAGCGCCTCGTCGACGAGGGCCGCATCACCGAGGAAGAGGCCACCACCCACCCGCAGCGGTCCCTCCTCATGCGGGCGCTGGGCAGCGGCGACCACGTCGAGCCGGACCTCTCCATCCGTGAGGTGCGGGCCGGCGACCGGTATCTGATCTGCTCCGACGGCCTCTCCGGCGTCGTCTCCCACCAGACGATGGAGGAGACCCTCGCCAGCTACCAGGGCCCGCAGGAGACGGTCCAGGACCTGATCCAGCTGGCGCTGCGCGGCGGCGGCCCGGACAACATCACCGTGATCGTCGCCGATGTCCTCGACATCGACGGCGGGGACACCCTCGCCGGGCACGTCTCCGACGCCCCGGTCATCGTGGGCGCGGTCGCGGAGAACCAGAACCAGCTGCACGACGGCGGCGCCATGGAGACCCCGGCGGGCCGCGCGGCGGCGCTCGGCCGCGGTTCGGGCCGGCCGGTGCCGGGCCAGGGCGGCGGCGGCGAGTTCGGCCCGCCCGGCAGCGGCGACACCACCGGTTACACGCCCGAGGGGGACTTCGGCGGGTACACCGACGAGGATTTCGTGAAGCCGCGCCGCGGTCGGCGCTGGCTCAAGAGATCGCTGTACATCGTGCTCGCCCTCGGCGTCATCGGCGGTGGCCTGTACGGCGGTTACCGCTGGACGCAGACCCAGTACTTCGTCGGCTCGAACGACGACCACGTGGCGCTCTACCGCGGCATCAACCAGGACCTCGCCTGGGTGACCCTGTCGAAGGTGGAGAAGGACCACCCGGAGATCGCCCTCAAGTACCTGCCGCCCTACCAGCAGAAGCAGGTAGAGGAGACCATCACCGAAGGCGACCTGGCAGCCGCCCAGGACAAGATCGACGAACTGTCCGCGCAGGCCACGGCATGCGAGAAGCAGGCCGAGCGGCAGAAGGCCGAGAGCGAGAAGAACGCGAAGACAGGCGAGGGCGAGGCCGGCGGAACCACCGCGTCCAAGGCGTCGTACCGCGTGGCGACCGCCACCCCCACGCCGAACCCGTCCTCGTCGCCGTCCGGCAAGTCCAAGACCTCTCCGAAGCCCACTCCTGGCCCCACTCTCTCCGACGAAGAGCAGCAGCTGGCCAAGGCGTGCGCACAGCAGTAGAAGCCGTTGGGGGCCTCAGCACGCCATGAGCAGTTCTCTCAGTAGTAGTTCCACGACCCATACGTCGACCATCGGCGCGATCGGCGCACCCAGCCGGCGCAACACCGAGCTGGCCCTGCTGGCGTTCGCGGTGGTCATCCCGGTCTTCGCGTACGCCAATGTGGGCCTCGCGCTCGACGGCTCACTGCCGGCCGGCCTGCTCGGCTACGGGCTCGGCCTCGGCCTGCTCGCCGGCGTCGCCCACATCGTCGTACGGAAATTCGCGGCGTACGCGGACCCGCTGCTGCTGCCGCTCGCCACGCTCCTCAACGGCCTGGGCCTGGTGGTCATCTGGCGGCTCGACCAGTCGAAGCTGCTGCAGTCCATCGGGCAGGCGGGCAGCGCCGCGCCCAAGCAGCTGATGTACACGGCGATCGGCATCGCGTTCTTCATCGCGGTGCTGATCTTCCTGAAGGACCACCGCGTCCTGCAGCGCTACACGTACATCTCCATGCTCGGCGCGATCGTGCTGCTGCTGCTGCCGCTGGTGCCGGGCCTCGGTGTGAACATCTACGGCGCGAAGATCTGGATCCACATCGGCGGCTTCTCCATCCAGCCCGGTGAGTTCGCGAAGATCGCCCTGGCGATCTTCTTCGCCGGTTACCTGATGGTGAAGCGGGACGCGCTGGCGCTCGCCTCGCGTCGCTTCATGGGGCTCTACCTGCCGCGCGGCCGTGACCTCGGGCCGATCATCGTGGTGTGGGCGATCTCGATCCTCATCCTGGTCTTCGAGACCGACCTCGGTACCTCGCTGCTGTTCTTCGGCATGTTCGTGATCATGCTGTACGTCGCCACCGAGCGGACCAGCTGGATCGTCTTCGGTCTGCTGATGTCGGCGGTCGGCGCCGTCGGTGTGGCCAGCTTCGAGCCGCACATCCAGCAGCGCGTCGACGCCTGGCTCGACCCTATGAAGGAGTACCTGCTCAGCCGGCAGGGCGTGCAAGGCCACTCCGAGCAGGCCATGCAGGCGCTGTGGGCGTTCGGCTCCGGCGGCACGCTGGGCACCGGCCTCGGCCAGGGCCACTCCGAGCTGATCCGGTTCGCCGCGAACTCCGACTTCATCCTCGCCACTTTCGGCGAGGAGCTGGGCCTGGCCGGCCTGATGGCGCTGCTGCTGATCTACGCGCTGATCGTCGAGCGCGGCGTGCGCACCTCCCTCGCCGCCCGTGACCCCTTCGGCAAGCTGCTCGCGGTCGGTCTGTCCGGCGCGTTCGCGCTCCAGGTCTTCGTCGTCGCCGGCGGTGTCATGGGGCTCATCCCGCTGACCGGTATGACGATGCCGTTCCTCGCGTACGGCGGTTCCTCCGTGATCGCGAACTGGGCGCTGATCGGCATCCTGATCCGGATCAGCGACACCGCGCGCCGGCCCGCGCCCAGCCCGACGCCCAGTCCCGACGCCGAGATGACCCAGGTGGTCCGACCGTGAACAAGCCCCTGCGCCGCATCGCGATCTTCTGCGGACTCCTGGTCCTGACCCTGCTGATCCGCGACAACTGGCTCCAGTACGTCAAGGCCGACAGCCTCGCCTCCGACGACGACAACCGCCGTGTCGCCATCGCCCGTTACTCGACGCCGCGCGGCGACATCATCGTCGACGGCAAGTCGATCACCGGCTCCAAGGCGACCAGCGGCACCGACCTGAAGTACAAGCGGACCTGGAAGGACGGGCCCATGTGGTCGCCCGTCACCGGTTACGCCTCGCAGGTCGTCGGCGCCACCCAGCTGGAGTCCATCGAGGACGGCATCCTCACCGGCAACGACGACCGGCTCTTCTTCCGCAACACGCTCGACATGATCACGGGCAAGAAGAAGGAGGGCGGCAGCGTCGTCACCACCCTCAACGCCAAGGCGCAGAAGGCCGCGTACGACGGCCTGAAGACCCGTGGCAAGGGGGCCGTCGCCGCCATCGAGCCGTCCACCGGCAAGATCCTCGCGCTCGCGTCGACGCCGTCGTACGACCCGTCGTCGTTCGCCGGGAACAGCAACGACGACGGCAGCACCTTCTCCAAGCTGGACAAGGACAAGGACAAGCCGCTCCTGAACCGCGCGCTGCGCGAGACGTACCCGCCGGGTTCGACCTTCAAGCTGGTCACGGCCGCGGCGGCGCTGGAGAGCGGCAAGGTCACCGACGTCGACGCGAAGACCGACTCCCCGGTGCCGTTCATCATGAAGGGCACCAGGCAGCCCCTGCCCAACGAGGGCAACATCGCCTGCGAGAACGTCTCGCTGCGCGACGCCCTGAAGGTGTCCTGCAACTCGGTGTTCGGCAAGCTCGGCCAGGACATGGGCAACAAGACGATGCTCGACGAGGCCGACAAGTTCGGCTTCAACGAGGAGCAGTTCGTCCCGGTCCGCTCCAGCAAGTCGAACTTCGACTCCGACATGGAGCCCTCGCAGGTGGCGCTCTCCTCCATCGGCCAGTTCAACACCGCGACCACGCCGCTCCAGATGGCCATGGTCGCCTCCGCGATCGCCAACGACGGCAAGCTGATGAAGCCGTACATGGTGGACCAGCTCAAGGCCCCGAACCTCGACACCATCGAGAAGACGGACCCGGAGGAGATGAGCCAGCCGCTCTCCGCGGACAACGCGCAGAAGCTCCAGTCGATGATGGAGACCGTCGTCAACGACCCGGGCGGCACGGGCTCCAGGGCCAAGATCCAGGGCGCCACCGTCGGCGGCAAGACCGGTACCGCCCAGCACGGTGTCGACAACAGCGAGAAGCCGTACGCGTGGTTCGTCTCCTACGCCAAGACCGACTCCGGAACGCCGGTCGCGGTGGCCGTGGTCGTCGAGGACGGCTCCGCCAACCGTGACGACATCTCCGGTGGCGGTCTGGCCGCCCCGATCGCGAAGAGCGTGATGGAAGCGGTCATCAACAGCAAGTAGCGACGGACCGTGACCGGGCTTCACCAGAATCTGTGAGCCCGGTCACCTGTTCTTCACATTGACGCACGTGGCGATACCGGTCCTGTCACGGGTCTCGGTGGCGGCCAGGTCACGCTGGGCAAGCCGGGTACGGTATGCCCGGACAGCACACCGCCCGACCCCGCACGGGACGGTCGGGACCGACGGAGAGGGCTGGTAGGTAACCATGGAAGAGCCGCGTCGCCTCGGCGGCCGGTACGAGCTGGGCCACGTGCTCGGCCGTGGTGGCATGGCCGAGGTATACCTCGCGCATGACTCCCGGCTGGGGCGCACGGTGGCGGTGAAGACGCTGCGGGTGGACCTCGCGCGTGACCCGTCGTTCCAGGCCCGGTTCCGCCGGGAGGCCCAGTCGGCCGCCTCGCTCAACCATCCCGCGATCGTGGCGGTCTACGACACGGGCGAGGACTACGTCGACCAGGTCTCCATCCCGTACATCGTGATGGAGTACGTCGACGGTTCCACGCTCCGCGAGCTGCTGCACTCCGGGCGCAAGCTCCTGCCGGAGCGCGCCATGGAGATGACCGTCGGCATCCTCCAGGCCCTGGAGTACTCGCACCGGGCGGGCATCGTCCACCGCGACATCAAGCCGGCCAACGTCATGCTGACCCGGAACGGTCAGGTGAAGGTCATGGACTTCGGCATCGCCCGGGCCATGGGCGACTCCGGCATGACGATGACGCAGACCGCCGCGGTCATCGGCACGGCGCAGTACCTCTCGCCCGAGCAGGCCAAGGGCGAGCAGGTCGACGCCCGGTCCGACCTCTACTCGACCGGCTGCCTGCTCTACGAGCTGCTGACGGTCCGTCCGCCGTTCGTCGGGGACTCCCCGGTCGCGGTCGCGTACCAGCACGTCCGCGAAGAGGCGCAGCCGCCGTCGGTCTTCGACTCCGAGATCACGCCCGAGATGGACGCCATCGTCCTCAAGGCGCTGACCAAGGACCCCGACTACCGCTACCAGTCGGCCGACGAGATGCGCGCCGACATCGAGGCCTGCCTCGACGGGCAGCCCGTCGCCGCCACCGCCGCCATGGGCGCGGTCGGCTACGGCGGCGGTCCGAACGACCAGCAGACGATGATGCTCGGTCAGCAGAACGGCGCGGCGCCGACGTCGATGCTGCCCCCGGTCAACCCGGACGACGGCGGCTACGGCTACGACGACCGCCCCGACCGCAGGCGGCAGCAGCAGGGCAAGAACCGCACGTCGACGATCCTTCTGGTGGTCGCGGGCATCCTGGTGCTGGTCGGGGCGATCCTGATCGGCAAGTGGATCTCCAGCGGCGGGTCCAGCGACGCGCCCTTCGAGGCCCCGAACTTCGTCGGCAAGAAGGTCTCGGAAGCCGAGAAGACGGCCGACAACAGCGATCTCAAGCTGGACTCCAGCAAGTCCGGGCCCTGCGAGAACTACCCCAAGGGCGAGATCTGCTCCCAGTCCCCGAAGGCCGGGGAGGACGTCAACAAGAACGACACGATCACGGTGACGGTCTCCACCGGTGCCCCGAAGGTCTCGGTGCCGGACGTCAAGGGCCTCTCCTATGACGAGGCCGTTGCGGAGCTGAACGACAAGGGCTTCGACAACATCAAGCAGAAGTCCCGTGAGTCGGACCGGACCGCAGGCACGGTCATCGAGCAGGATCCGGCGAGCGGCAAGGTCGAGAAGGGTACGCAGATCACCCTGATCGTCGCCAAGGAGAAGGCCCAGACCCAGGTCCCCGACGTGTCCTCCGGCACCAACCTCTCCTGCGACGAGGCCACGGCCAAGCTGCAGGAGGCCGGTCTGAAGGCGAGTTGCACCGAGGAGGAGAACGCCTCGGTCACGGCCGGCAAGGTCTTCAAGCAGAGCCTCGCCGCCGGCTCCCAGGCCGACCCCAACTCGACGGTCACCCTGACCGTCGCCAAGGCACCGGCGCAGACCGCGGTGCCCGAGGTGCGCGGCAAGTCGGTGAAGGACGCCAGGAAGATCCTTCAGGACGCCGGCTTCAAGAACGTCCAGTTCGCGGACGGCAGCAGCGACGACGAGAACGCCCTGGTCGCCAACGCGGACCCGGCCCCCGGCAGTCAGGTCGACCCGGCCAACACCACGGTCACCCTGACCACGGTCGGCGGGAACGGCAACAACGGCGGGAACGGGAACGGCGGGTTCCTGGGCGGCAACAACGGCTGACCGCACCCCGTGTACGCGAAAGGCCCCGCTCCTCCTCCGGGAGGGGCGGGGCCTTCTCGTACGTCCGACAGGTACTTCCCGGGTTCAGGTACTACCTGAGCTCCTTGGGCGGTGTCCGGTCGCCGTCGACCTTCTCCACCCGGTCCAGCTCGCCCCACACCACGTAGCGGTACTCCGACGTGTAGACGGGGGTGCAGGTGGTCAGCGTGATGTACTTCCCGGCCTTCTTGACGCCCGACTCCTTGGGGACCCGGTCGAGCACGTCGACGTTGTACTTCGAGGTCTCGGGGAGGATGTCGTAGACCTTGTAGACGTACCAGTCGTCCTTCGTCTCGAAGACGATCGGGTCGCCCTTCTTGATCTTGTCGATGTTGTGGAACTTGGCGCCGTGCCCGTCGCGGTGCGCGGCCAGCGAGAAGTTGCCGTCCTTGCCGGTGGTCGGCAGGTCCGCCTTCACGGGGTCCGTGTAGTAGCCGGCGACACCGTCGTTGAGGATCTTCGACGAGGTGCCCTTCTCGACCAGCACCTCACCGTTCTTCATCGTCGGTACGTGCAGGAACCCGATGCCGTCCTTGGTGTCCAGGGCGCCGGGTCCGCTGTTGCCGCCGGCCCAGTGCTCGCGGACCTTGTCGCCCTGCTTGTGGGCGGCACGGTCGGCGACGACGTTCGTCCACCACAGTGAATAGGCGACGAACAGGCCGAGGATCAGGCCCGCCGTGATGAGGAGTTCGCCGAAGACGCTGACGGCCGTCGCGATCCGTCCGCGACGGGGCGAGGGCGAGGGAGCCTTCGGCTCGGCCGCGTCCTCGTCGTGGTCGGTGGTCGTCGCTGCCACTGCTTGTTGCCCCGTCCTTGTGCCCGTACTACCGGTGGTCGACTGCGCCCTGCTCGACTGGCTATTCGACGAGCGCGTCCGGCTTGCCCTTGCTGCGCGGGCGCTCCTCGACCATCTTGCCCCAGACGATCATTCGATACGTACTGGTGAATTCCGGCGTGCACGTCGTCAGGGTGATGTAACGACCCGCCTTGGTGAATCCGGAGTCCGCCGGGATCGGATTGATCACCGCGGTGTTCGACGGGGAGGTCTGGTTCAGCCGGTTCGCCATCTTGTACACGTAGTACTTGTCCTGCGTCTCGACCACGATCGAATCGCCCGGCGCCAGACGGTTGATGTAGCGGAACGGCTCGCCGTGGGTGTTGCGGTGCCCGGCGAGCGCGAAGTTGCCGGTCTTGGCGTCCGGCATCGCGGTCGGGATGCTGTCCTCGCCGTAGTGCCCGACCATGCCCTTGTCGAGGACCTTCGTCTTGCTGATGCCCTCGGCGATCGGCACGACGACGTCCAGCTTGGGTATGTAGAGGATCGCGAAGCCCTGGCCCGGCTCGAACGAACCCGGCTTGCGCTTGCCGTTCGCCCAGTCGTCCTCGAGATGGTCGCGGGCGCTGCCCGCCAGATTGTGGGCCCGTATGTTCGACCACCAGAGCTGGTAGGTGACGAACAGCAGCATCAACACCCCGAGGGTGATGAAGACTTCGCCGACCGCGCGGCTGGCTATCACCCCGGCGCCCGGCTTGGCCGCCTTCGCCGCCCGGCGGGCCTCGACGCGGCTGAGCGGCTTGGCGTCGGTCGCCGTCTCGTCCTCGGCGGGGGGCGCTCCCGCGTGCCGCCGGCCGCCGCCGCGCTTGGCGGCCTTCCTGCGCTCGGCCCGGCCACCGGTGACGACGGGCGGCTTCGGCTCGGCCGCCAGCCGGGTGTCGGCGGTCCGCAGCGCGACCGTCTCGTCGTCCTGCACAGGAAGGAAGACGGGCTCGGGGGCGGGAGCCGGGGTCGGGGCGGGCGCCTGTACGGGGTTGGGCGCCGGGGCGGGGGCGGGCGCCTGCGCGGGGTCGGGCCCGGAAGGCCGCTGAGCGCCGCCGTACCAGTCCGTCGCGTACCCGTCGGGGTCGTACCACTCGGGCTCCGGCTCGGGCCGCTGAGGGTCGGCCTGCGGCTCCTCCTGGGCCGTCCTGAACCACGGTGAGGGATGCTGCCCCGGCAACGGGTCGCTGAGGGGGTCGTCGAGGCGCCGCACGGCGTCCGCCAGCTCCCCCGCCTCCCCTCCACCCTCGCGCTCGGGGCGCAGCGCGGTCACGCCGAGGCCCTGCCCACGACCGGTGCCAGCCCGGCCGATCGGGCGACCGCGCCGGCGTCCCCGCACTCCGCGAGCCAGTTCGCCAGCATCAGGTGCCCGTGCTCGGTGAGGACGGACTCCGGATGGAACTGGACGCCCTCGACGGGCAGTTCACGGTGGCGCAGCCCCATGATGATGCCGTCCTCGGTGCGGGCGGTGACCTCCATCTCGGCCGGGACGGTGCCAGGCTCGGCGGCCAGCGAGTGGTAGCGCGTCGCCGTGAAGGGGTCGGGCAGCCCGGCGAAGACGCCCTTGCCCTCGTGCCGCACCAGGGACGTCTTGCCGTGCAGCAGCTCCGGCGCCCGGTCCACCACACCTCCGTACGCCACCTGCATCGACTGCATGCCGAGGCAGACGCCGAAGACGGGCACCCCGGTCGCGGCGCAGTGGCGCACCATCTCGATGCAGACACCGGCCTGTTCGGGGGCGCCGGGTCCGGGCGACAGCAGCACGCCGTCGAAGCCGTCCTGGGCGTGCGCGGTCGTCACCTCGTCGTTGCGCAGCACCTCGCACTCGGCACCCAGCTGGTACAGGTACTGGACGAGGTTGAAGACGAAGCTGTCGTAGTTGTCGACGACGAGGATGCGCGTCCTGCGGTTCTCGTCGCGGGTCGTTCGAGTGCTCACTGACCGTCCACCGTTACGTCGTTGAAGGGCAGCAGCGGCTCGGCCCACGGAAAGACGTACTGGAACAGCACATAGACGACTGCCAGAACCAGCACGACCGAAATCAGTGCCCTCACCCAAGCGTTCCCCGGCAGATGCCGCCAGATCCAGCCGTACATGCCGGTCGCTCCCTCCACACTGTCCGCTACGGCACCAGACTAACGGCGCAAGGCTTTCGGTTTCCCGGCCTCTACAGGCTGAGTGGAATCAAGGTGCCCCCACACGATCAGCCGATGGCTGTGGCCCCACTCGGGCTCGCAGGTCGTGAGCGTCAGATAGCGGCCCGGCTCCTTGTACCCGGACTTGATCGGCACCGGGTCGATGACGGCGACATCGCTGGGCAACGTCTTGTAGGGCTTCGTGTCGATGACGTACGTGAACCAGGTCGTCCCGTCCGTGAGCACGACGTCGTCGCCGGGCCGCAGCTTCGGGAAGTCCTTGAACGGGTCTCCGTAGGTGCGCCGGTGGCCGGCCACCGCGAAGTTCCCCTTCTGCCCGAGCTGCGCGGTCCCCGAGTAGTGGCCGAGCCCCTTCTTCAGGGTGCCGACCTCGGTGTCCTCCAGGACCGGCTTGTTCCACGTGAAACCGAGCCGGGGGATGGACATCACGGCGAACGGTCTGCCGTCCTCGTACGCGGTCGGCTTCGGCGGCGAGGTCGCGGCCGGTCCGTCCGAGGGCGCGGCGCTCGCCACCGGTCTCTTGGCCCACTGCCTCTGGAGATCGTCGATCTGGTGGTCCATCGCGCTGTCGGCCTTCACACCGGTCCAGAACAGCACATAGGCGACGAACAGCACGATCACGGCGCCCGCCGTGATGCACAACTCGCTGAACGTCCGGACGACGACTCGCACCGACACTGGTCCCCCAGGGGCAGCTACTCCACGGGCTTCGCGTAGTGGAGATCCACTGTGCCCGAGTAGCCGGGAAGAGTCACCGCCCCGTCGTCCTCGACTTTCCAGCCGAGCCCGTAGGCGTTGACGTAGAGCATGTACGTCTGGATCTCGGGCGATGCGGCGACGGCCGCCTTCAGCTTCTCCGGGTCGCCGACCGCCGTGATCTTGTACGGGGGCGAGTAGACGCGGCCCTGGAGGATCAGAGTGTTGCCGACACAGCGCACCGCGGACGTGCCGATTAGGCGCTGGTCCATGACCTTGATGCCCTGGGCGCCGCCGTGCCACAGCGCGTTCACCACGGCCTGGAGGTCCTGCTGGTGGATGACGAGGTCGTCGGGCTGCGGATCGGGGTAGCCGGGGAGCCGGACGGTGGCGTCGGGCGGGGCGTCGTCGAGTGTGACGGAGATCGCCTGACCGGTCACCTTCTTGGTACCGGACGCCTTCTGGAGGCGGTCCAGCTTCTCGTCCTCCGCCTTGGTCGAGCCGTCGTCGCGCTGCGCGAGCCGCTCGACGTCTCCGCGGGTGCCGCTGTTGGCCGCTTCCAGTTCCTGGTTCTTGTGGCTGCGCTCCTGAATGAGGTCGGAGAGCTTCAGAAGAGAGGCATCCGTGCGGATATTGGTGCCCTTGGCCGTATTGAAACTGGTGAAGAAGATCAGCCCGGCAAGGGCGAAAACGCCCACCGTGAGCACCCGCACGGGCCGGAATCGGCCGTGGGCGCCGCCGTGGTCAGGGCGGTTTCGGGGGTCGGCAGAATTGCTCAACGTACCCTTATCTCCTTCAACGCCGTGGAAGCACTACGCTAACGGACGGCCGGGGGAGCGCTCATAGTCCTTTGAAGTTCCGCTTGTACGCTGCCCGGAGCCAGCCCACGTTCCCTGCGCGGCCACGCAGCGCATCGACAGGAGAGACCCTCGTGCCGAAGTCACGTATCCGCAAGAAGGCCGACTACACGCCGCCGGCGGCGTCGAAGCAGGCAGCCAACATCAAGCTGACCAACCGCGGTTGGGTGGCTCCCGTGATGCTCGCCCTGTTCTTGATCGGGCTGGCCTGGATCGTCGTCTTCTACGTGTCGGACACCCAGTTGCCCATCGAGGCATTCGGCAACTGGAACATCGTGGTGGGCTTCGGCTTCATCGCCGCCGGGTTCGGCGTCTCCACCCAGTGGAAATAGCGCACACTCCGGCCTGAGCACCAGCTCTGCCCCAAGCTATCCACTGAGTTATCCACAAGACTTGTCCACAGTGGGGATAACTCTACGATCTGTGGATAACCCTCAGGCTGTTGACGCTGGTGTGACTAATCAAGCAGTCGTCGAGCACACGTTCGCCCCTTGCCCCTCCTGGGAAAAGCCCAGGTCAGAGGCGAGGGGCGACGTCGTTTCCGACGCGTCGTGCACGATCCCCGGTCCACTGTGGACAACCGGGGGCAACAACGGTGGATAACTGTGCTCAGGTGAGCTGGGATGTTCTGACGACGACGATGACGATCGTGGCCAGCAGGACCACCGCGCAGGTCCCGTACTGGATGAGGGAACGGCGCTCGCGCGGGGCGTGCACCATCGCGTAGCCGACGGCGAGACCGGCTACGAGGCCACCGACGTGGGCCTGCCAGGCGATGCCGCTCCAGGTGAACGTGATGATCAGGTTGATCACGAGCAGCCCGATGACCGGCCGCAGGTCGTAGTTGAGGCGGCGCATCAGGATCAGCGTCGCTCCGAACAGACCGTAGATGGCACCGGAGGCGCCGAGCGAGGGCTGGTTCGGCGCCATCAGGAGGTAGCACAGGGCGCTGCCGGCCAGGCCCGAGACGAGGTACAGGGCGAGATAGCGGGCCCGGCCGAGCGCCGCCTCCAGCGGGCCGCCGATCCACCACAGCGTGAGCATGTTGAAGGCGATGTGCGTGATGCCGTTGTGCATGAACATCGAGGTCACCAGCCGGTACCACTGGCCCTCGGCGACGCCCTGCGGAGTGTCGAAGCCGGGCACCAGCGCCCGGCCGATCAGCTCGAAGCGGCCGTTGAACAGCTCCACCGCATGCTGCCCCACGAAGACGAGCACGCAGATCCCGATCAGCACCTTGGTGACCAGCCGCGGGTCCGCCGCGATCGTGCCCCCGGCGAGGGTGCGCGGCTGATTGGCCGCGGGCGCGTGCCCCGTGCCCGAGCCGCCGCGCACACACTCCGGGCACTGGAACCCGACCGACGCGCTGACCATGCACTCCGGGCAGATGGGCCGCTCACAGCGGGTGCAGCGGATGCCCGTCGGCCGGTCCGGATGCCGGTAGCAGCCGGGCAGGCCCTGCGCGTCCTGCGGTTCCTGCGGGCTGCCGGGCGCCTGTTCCATGTCGGTCGTCCCCTAGGTGAGAGCGGTGATGAGGCGCGCGCGACAACGCACCGCCCCGCCCATCCTTACGGACGAGCGGGGCGCATTGGTTCCCTAGCGGGTCTCTACGGCCACCGACTCGATGACCACATCGCTGACCGGGCGGTCGGTGCGCGGGTTGGTCGGCGCCTTGGCGATGGCGTCCACGATCTTCTGGCTGGCCTCGTCGACGACCTCGCCGAAGATGGTGTGCTTGCGGGTCAGCCAGGCGGTCGGCGAGACCGTGATGAAGAACTGCGAGCCGTTGGTCCCCGGGCCGGCGTTGGCCATCGCCAGCAGGTACGGCTTGGTGAAGGCCAGGTCGGGGTGGAATTCGTCGTCGAACTGATAGCCCGGGCCGCCCGTGCCGTTCCCCAGCGGGTCGCCGCCCTGGATCATGAAGCCGCTGATCACCCGGTGGAAGACCGTGCCGTCGTAAAGCGGAGCCGTGGACTTCTCGCCGGTCTCCGGGTTGGTCCACTCCCGCTCGCCCCGGGCGAGCTCGACGAAGTTCTTGACCGTCTTGGGCGCGTGGTTCGGCAGAAGCCTGACCTCGATGTCGCCCAGATTCGTCCTGAGGGTGGCATACAGCTGCTCGGCCACGATCCGCCTTCCGTCGTCTCCTGTGCTCGCCCGATCCTCGCACGGCACAGGCGCGGGGGTTTCAGCCACCGAAACCGGTCTACTCGATACAGAGCAGGAGCGCCCTGCCACGATCCGTGGCATTGTCGTCGCCAAGCCCTATTTACCGCTCTTACCCGTCCTTACCGTTCTTACCGTTCTTTCCGCTTCGTACTGATCCTTACTGATCGGTACCGATCCTTATCAAGCCTTACGGCCGTAAGACACTTCCAGCAGGCATGATCAGCAAAAGGGTGGAAAGGTGAAATACCTGTACGCCACCGAGGAGGAGGATCACGTGACCCGCATCGACAGCGTGCGCGCCGCGACCGGCTCGGCGAAGGACAGCGTGCTGCACGCCGCGGAAGTGGTGGCGCCCTACGCGGGGACGGCCAAGGACAAGGCCGCGCAGTACGCGCACGACGCCCGTGTCGTGCTCGCTCCCAAGGTCTCCCAGGCCGCGCAGCAGGCTCGCGTCCAGTACGACGCGCACCTCGCACCGCGCCTTGAGCAGGCCCGCACGCATGTGCCGCCGAAGGTCGATCACGCCGCGCACGAAGCAGCGGCCCGCACCCGCACGGCTGCCCGGCAGGCCGCCGACTATTCCAAGCCGCGCCTGGAGCACGCCGTGGCCGCGGCCGGTCCGGTCCGCGACGAGGCGGCGGCCCGCAGCGCCGCGGCGATCGCCGCGCTGCGCGGGCAGGTCTCGCCCGAGCAGATCAGGAAGCTGGCCCGCAAGCAGGAGCGCCGGGCCCGCGCCGGGCGTCTCGCCAAGGGCCTGGCCGTCCTCGGCATCCTCGCCGGTGGTGCGGTCATCGCCTGGAAGTGGTGGGACAAGCAGGCCAACCCGGACTGGCTCGTCGAGCCGCCGGCCGCCACCGAGGTGCCCGACGCCGCCCCGCTGGCCTCGGTCGACAGCAGCGGCCAGGACATCCTCGACCCCGAGGTCCAGGCCAAGCAGGCCGAGGCCGAGACGGGCCCGGACGACAAGCACTGACGCCGACGCACCGCCGCGTCCGACGAAAGAACCCCCTTGACCGTGTCTCCACAGGTCAAGGGGGTTCTTCTCGGTGGAGCCTAGGGGAGTCGAACCCCTGACATCTGCCATGCAAAGACAGCGCTCTACCAACTGAGCTAAGGCCCCGAAAACGACGCGTCGCACCGGATGAATCACGCTCCGGGCGAGCACCGCAGACCAGAGTACCGGGTCACCCCCGGGATCCCGCAAAAGGATTGGGGGTCCCGGCAGACGACCACTCTCCGTAAGATGCCCCACGTGCTTCGCGGCAGCGAAGCACCGTACTTGGGGAAGCGATGGGGAGACGCAATGGACGCCGCACAGCAGGAAGCTACCGCAAGAGCCCGGGAGCTCCAGCGCAGCTGGTACGGGGAGCCGCTGGGGGCGCTCTTCCGTCGGCTGATCGAGGACCTCGGCCTCAACCAGGCCCGTCTCGCGGGAGTGCTCGGTCTGTCCGCGCCCATGCTGTCCCAGCTGATGAGCGGTCAGCGCGCCAAGATCGGCAACCCTGCGGTGGTGCAGCGCGTGCAGCAGCTGCAGGAACTGTCCGGGCAGGTCGCCGACGGCAGCGTCAGCGCGGCCGAGGCCACCGAGCGCATGGACGAGATCAAGAAGTCGCAGGGCGGCTCGGTCCTCACCAACACCGGCCAGTCCTCCTCCGGTTCGGGCGCTCCGACGGTCAAGCGCGTGGTGCGTGAGATCCAGTCGCTGCTGCGCTCCGTCTCCGCCGCGGGCGACATCATCGACGCCGCCGACTCCCTCGCGGCGACCCACCCGGAACTGGCAGAGTTCCTCCGGGTGTACGGCGCGGGACGCACCTCGGACGCGGTCGCCCACTACCAGGCGCACCAGAGCTGACCCGGCGAGGTCACCGCACGGCAGCCGGTGCCGTGACCGCCGACATCGACGGTGGTCGCGGACCGCGCCGGGCGATCTCGCGCGACGTCCGATGGAGCCCTGCGCAGCGTGGGCCCGGGAGGGGAGCGACGCACGACCATGGGTGAGGTCTTCGCCGGCCGGTACGAACTGGCCGACCCCATCGGCCGCGGGGGAGTGGGCGCGGTGTGGCGCGCCTGGGACCACCGGCGCCACCGCTATGTGGCGGCCAAAGTCCTGCAGCAGAGCGACGCCCACACGCTGCTGCGCTTCGTGCGCGAGCAGGCCCTGCGCATCGATCATCCGCACGTGCTCGCCCCGGCGAGCTGGGCCGCGGACGACGACAAGGTCCTGTTCACCATGGATCTGGTCTCGGGCGGCTCGCTGGCCCATCTGATCGGCGACTACGGGCCACTGCCCCCGCAGTTCGTCTGTCTCCTGCTCGACCAGTTGCTCGCCGGGCTCGCCGCGGTGCACGGGGAAGGCGTGGTGCACCGCGACATCAAGCCGGCCAACATCCTGCTGGAGGCCACCGGCACCGGTCTGCCGCATCTGCGCCTGTCGGACTTCGGCATCGCGATGCGCAAGGGCGAGCCGCGGCTGACGGAGGCCAACTATGTGGTGGGCACGCCCGGTTACATCGCTCCCGAGCAGGCGCTGGGGGCCGAGCCGGACTTCCCCGCCGACCTCTTCGCCGCGGGTCTGGTCGCGCTCTATCTCCTCGAGGGCGCCAAGCCGGACAGCAAGGCCCTGATCGAACACTTCGCGGAGCACGGCACCCCTGGGCCTCCACAGGGCGTGCCAGGGCCGCTGTGGGGCGTCCTCGCCGGGCTGCTGCAGCCGGATCCCGAAGCGCGCTTCCGCACCGCGACAGGGGCCCGCAAGGCGCTGCTCGCCGCCGCCGAGCTCCTTCCGGAGCCGGGCCCCGACGACGAGCTGATAGAGGTCTTCGACCAACTCGGTCCGCTCCCCCCGGGGTTCAGCCCCGACGGGCCGGCCACACGCGGCCGCAGGGCCCGCCCGCTGCACGCCCCCACGGCTCCCTCGCCCGCACCCGCTCCCTCGCACACGCAGTCGACGGTGGTGCCCGAGCGGCCCCTGACGCCGCCCCAGCCAGCGCCCCTGCCCGCTCACGCGCCCGAGAAGCCGCTCACGCCACCACCGCCGCCACCGGTGCCGCCGGTCACTCCTGGGCCGACGCCCACGGAGAGCGCTCGGAACACTCAGAACTCCCCGGAACCCGAACCGCCGGCTCCGAAAGCTCCTCTCCCCTCCATGTCGGAGACGGGCAGCTTCCATCTCCCGCCACCGGCCGCCCGAGAGGAACAGCCCCCGCCTCCACCCGTGGCGCCTCCGCTGCCGCCGGTCCAGCAGCCCGTCACGCCGTCGCCCGCACCGGCCCCCGAACCCCAGCCCCAGCCCCCGGCACCCACTCCTCGGGCGAAGTACCCGGTGCCCGTCGTCACGTCCCCCCACGACCTCTCCCTCTCCCCTCGTCCCGCACACACGGTGACGACCATGACCCCTCCCGACCAGGATCGTCACTCTCTGTACGCATCAAAGGGCAAGGAAGTTCCCCGGCGCCGCCCGGGACCACCCCCACGGGTGACGATCCCGGTCGTGCTCATCGCGCTGATCTGTATCGCCGTGGGCGTCTGGGCGCTGACCCAGGCCTAGACACCGGACCGGCGGACCGGCGGACCGACACGAGCCTCAGCCACTCCCCTCGCCCCGGCACCCCTCGGCTCCGCTACCGAACCCGCACCCGCCGCACCGCGACCACCCGCCACACCGCCAGCCACAGCAGCAACGCCGTGCCCGTCCCGATGCCGGCGACGCCGATCACCGTCATCACCGCGCTCCCCGGCGACGTAGCGGAGGAGGAAGCGGACCCCGACCCGGCGGACGAGCCGGAATCGACGGATCCCGAACCGGGGGAACCGGTCGATGCGCCACGCCCCTCGTCGGCCGAGCCATCCCCGGCGCCACCCTGCGCGACCTCCAGGTCCTCCCAGACGGCCCCGCCCGCACCGTTCTCCGCGGCTTTCCGGTCCGCGTCGGTCACCTGGAAGTCCCCCGCCTCCCGCACATAGTCGGGCGGCTGGACCGCGTTCCCGCCGACGGTCACCCGCAGCGTCACCACCGGGGCCTTGTCCTTGAGCTTCCGCGCCACCGCAGGATTCACGGTGACCTTCAGGTAGTACCAGCCGGCGAACCGCATCGCCGCCTGGCCGTCGCGCGACAGGTACCGGTTCTCGTAGGCCACGGGCGGCAGCGGATCGAACGTCACCGAGGCCGGATCACCCGCGTACAGGGCGTCCTCCGCCGTGACGGGAGCCCGCGCCGGGTTGTACAGCTGCACGTCGAACGCGTCGCTCACGCTGCCCCCGTGGGCCGGAGGCTCCGTCGAGGCGCTCAGCTCGGCATCGACGGACAACTGCTGTCCCCAGTCCACGGGGACGCGGAAGAAGTGACTCTGCCCGGGGCCGACCCGGTCCTTCCAGGCTCCGTCCGACAGGGCCCGCGCATCGTTGAAGCCGGTGCCGCCGCTGCGCTGCGTGCCGGTGCCCGACGGGGGCTGCACCGGCGCCGACGACCAGGTCCGCGGGCCCCCGGTGGTCGCCGGCGTGACCAGGCCCGGCTCGGTGGCCACCTTCAGTTCGAGACCCCAGGCGCCGCCCGTCGAACCGGTCTCCGCCACCCGCTCCACGGCCACGTCGTACATTCCGGCCGACTGACACCGCAGGCCGCCCGTCTTCACGAGTCGTTCGACGACGGCCGCGACGGGCCGCGGATACGCGCCGGATCGGAAGGTGGCGCGCTGGGAGTCGCACTCGTTCCCGCCGCCGTCCTGAAGGGTCACGGTGACACCGTCGGAGGCCGCCGCCTTCGTCCCCGAGCCGAGCGGGGGGACCGCGACCACGGAGACATAGGCGTTGGCCGCACCGTCCAGCTCCACGCGGTAGTGGGCGGTGGTGCTCGCCCCCGCCCCGAGCGAACTCCGGTACGTCTTACCGGTCGTGAGTTTGGGGGCGTCCGTACTGCTCTGCGCTCCTCGTACGTTCTGCGCGCCCTCGGCGAAGACGTACGGGTCGCTCGACCCCGTGCCGACCGCCCCGGCAGACGCCGGAACCCCGCACAGCCCCACCCCGACGACGACCGCCACCCAGGCCCGGCCGCGCCGCCCCTCCATCAGCCGCCTCACGAGTCCCCTCATGGAGCGCCATCCTGCCGCCCCGGGGCGCACACTGTCCGCCGGGCGCCGTAAATCCCGCCACGCACTTTGCCGACGCAAGCGGCCGCATCACATACGCGAACGTCTCGCCGGAGGCCGAGCACAGTCCACGGAACCCCGCACCCGGACAGCACGGAGCCCCGACCGCTACTGCGGCCGGGGCTCCGTGACGAGTCTGTCGTCGATACTCACGAACCCGTGGGCACGGAGTCGGTCGCCTCCGTCCACAGATCCTGCTCGGCGCGATCCGCCTGGATCTGGCGGTACACGAGGAGCCCGCCGATGGCTGCCAGTGCGACCAGGAGAAGCTTCTTCACCGCGCGACCTCGTCCTTCATTGACGTAGGGGACCTCTGGCGCCCGACTATACACACCGCCCGATACCGATCGGTGACCTGGATCCGCCTCAACTCCCGCCCGCTCCACAGCAGTCGAATCGGAGCTGTCTCATTCCCGGACTGTGAGATTCGCTGCTTTTCAGCAGTCATGGCAGCTCTTGCCCTCCCTTGAGGCCATCCGAGTGGTGTTCATCTGAAGATCGACGCGCCATGAGGGTCGGTCCCACCATCGAGGCCCTGCATACACATCATGAGGAAAGTACGCAAATCACCCGACCTGAAAGTGAGGGGCCATGACCAAGAACAAGGTCATGACGCTGTGGACCATCGTCATCTCTGCCTTCATCGCGCTCTTCTCGGCGCTCGGTCTCGTCACCCCGGCCGCCGCGGCCGCTCCCGTCCAGCGGACCGAGGAGGCGCACCGGGCCGTCGAGGCCGACGCCCCCGCCGCCACGGCGTCGCATCCCTTCTGGGCCTTCAAGAGGTCCCTGCCACCGACGATGAAGCAGCGCATCCGCGCCGAGGCCCACGGTTCCTCCCCCAGCTGCCGCCACCGCCCGCCGGCCGACTCCGAGCAGTCCGACGGCGACACCGACCTGGCGAACGAAGCGCTCGCGGGGCAGCTGTAGCCCGTACGGCACGACCCGCGACATCAGTGAGCAGCGGAAGAGCAGGCGCGCAGGCGCGGCACACGCTGCGGCAGGAACAGCACGCTCGAAGAACAGCGCACCACCAGCAGTAACCGGCATTTGCACCACGCGGTCAGCACACAGCAAGCGATACGCACCACAGCACAGGTACTACCGGCAGCACGTAGCCCGCACAACAGCTACCGATGCAACACCCGGCACAAGAGGCATGACGCACACGGGACGACGACGCGGCACCGCGCACAGCGGCACGCCCACGACGCCCCCGGCCCACCCCTGAGTGGTCCGCACAACCGAAGAAGCCGAGCCCCACCAGGCCCCAGCCAGCACATCCGGCTGAGAGGGCCCTTTCGCCGTGGCCCACGAGGACTTCCTCGAGCCGACCACGAGCCGCCCTGGGAGCACCAAAAAGACCCCCGGCCCAGTGGACCGGAGGTCTTCTCGTCTGTGGGGCTAACAGGATTTGAACCTGTGGCCTCATCCTTATCAGGGATGCGCTCTAACCAACTGAGCTATAGCCCCGCCGCGCTCTGCGGTGTGTGTCCCGCGCGCTGACTCCTGAAGATTAGCGCACTGGAGGGCCAGTCCCAAAATCGATAGTCCTGGCCCGCCCACCAGCAGGTCTTCAGGCCTCCACGAGCGCCGCCACGAGGATTACTCGTCCTCGGCGAGCGTGAGCTCGACGCCGCCGACGAAGCCCGCGGAGAGGTTGTAGATGAACGCGCCGAGCGTCGCGAGAGCCGTCGCCAGGACGACGTCGATGACCGCGATGACCGTCGTGAACATCAGCACGCGCGGGAGCGACAGGAACGACTGGAGGTCGAAGCCGTTGCCCTCGTTCGAGCCCGTGGCCTCGGAGATCGTGCCGCCGACCGTGGAGAAGACGCCCATGGCGTCCATGACCATCCACAGCACGGCGGCCGCGATGATCGTGCAGATGCCGAGCGCGATGGACAGCAGGAAGCTGACCTTCATCACCGACCACGGGTCGGCCTTGGCCACGCGCAGGCGGGCCTTGCGGGTGCGCGGGGTGGTGCGCGCCCCGGTGCGCGGCCTGCGCACCGCTCCGGCCGCCGGTGCGTTCTGGTACGCCTGCGGCGGGTGATACGGCCCGGCCGGCTGCTGCGGCTGCTGCCGCTCGCCGGGCAGGGCCCCGCCGCCACCGGCGGCGTACTGCTGGGTCTGCGGACCTCGGGTGTCCGTCACAGTTCCCCCCTGGGATCCATGAGACTCGTGCGCGTTCGCCGAGCCGCTCGAGTCCTTGACGTCGCGAGCGGAGCCACGGCCGCTCTCCGATTCCGTACCGGTGGATGTTCCGGTAGAGCCTGCGCCCGTGGCTCCGCTCACGATGACTCTCTCCTCGCGCTACTCGGCCGAGGACTGCTCGCCCTCGTCCGTTCCGACGGCCGTCTCGCCCTGGGCCGATTCGTCGGTCTCGGCGCCGTCCACCAGCTCGGCGGCCCCGTCGACTTCCTCAGCCTCACGGCCGGCCTCGGCATTGCGTGCGATGCCGACGACGGCATCGCGCTTGCCCAGGTTGATCAGTTGGACGCCCATGGTGTCACGGCCCGTCTCCCTGACCTCGTTGACTCGCGTACGAATCACACCGCCGGACAGCGTGATGGCGAGGATCTCGTCGGTCTCCTCGACCACCAGCGCGCCGACCAGCGAGCCGCGGTCCTCCACGATCTTGGCGGCCTTGATACCGAGGCCACCACGACCCTGGACGCGGTACTCGTCGACGTTGGTCCGCTTTGCGTACCCACCGTCGGTGGCGGTGAACACGAACGTACCCGGCCTGACGACATTCATCGAGAGCAGTTCGTCGCCCTCGCGGAAACTCATGCCCTTCACACCGGATGTGGCACGGCCCATCGGGCGCAGTGCGTCGTCCGTCGCGGTGAACCGGATGGACTGCGCCTTCTTGCTGATGAGCAGCAGGTCGTCCTCGGCGGAGACCAGCTCGGCGCCGATCAGCTCGTCGTCCGAACCGTCCGCCGCCTCGCGGAGGTTGATCGCGATGACGCCGCCGGACCGGGGCGAGTCGTAGTCCTTCAGGGACGTCTTCTTCACCAGGCCCGCCTTGGTGGCGAGCACCAGGTAGGGCGCGGCGTCGTAGTCGCGGATCGCGAGGATCTCGGCGATCGCCTCGTCCGGCTGGAAGGCCAGCAGGTTCGCCACGTGCTGCCCGCGCGCGTCGCGGCCGGCGTCCGGGAGCTCGTACGCCTTCGCGCGGTAGACGCGGCCCTTGTTGGTGAAGAAGAGCAGCCAGTGGTGGGTCGTGGACACGAAGAAGTGGTCGACGATGTCGTCTTCCTTGAGCTTCGTGCCGCGCACACCCTTGCCGCCGCGCTTCTGCGAGCGGTAGTCGTCCGTCTTGGTCCGCTTGACGTAACCGCCGCGCGAGATCGTGACGACGATGTCCTCTTCGGCGATGAGGTCCTCGATAGACATGTCGCCCTCGAAGGGGACCAGCTTGGAGCGCCGGTCGTCGCCGAACTTGTCGACGATCGCCTGGAGTTCCTCGCTGATGATCTGGCGCTGCCGCTCGGGCGAGGCCAGGATCGCGTTGTACTCGTTGATCTTCTGCTGAAGTTCGTCGTGCTCGGCGACGATCTTCTGGCGCTCCAGGGCGGCGAGTCGGCGCAGCTGCATCTCGAGGATGGCGTTGGCCTGGATCTCGTCGATCTGGAGGAGGCCCATGAGGCCCTCTCGCGCGATCTCCACGGTGTCGCTGCGCCGGATGAGGGCGATGACCTCGTCGATGGCGTCCAGGGCCTTCAGGAGGCCGCGCAGGATGTGGGCGCGCTCCTCGGCCTTGCGCAGCCGGAACTTCGTCCGGCGGACGATGACCTCGATCTGGTGCGTCACCCAGTGGCGGATGAACGCGTCCAGGGAGAGGGTGCGCGGCACGCCGTCGACGAGCGCCAGCATGTTGGCGCCGAAGTTCGTCTGCAGGTCGGTGTGCTTGTACAGGTTGTTGAGGACGACCTTGGCGACCGCGTCGCGCTTGAGGACGATCACCAGGCGCTGGCCGGTGCGCGAGGACGTCTCGTCGCGGACGTCCGCGATGCCGCCGACCTTGCCGTCCTTGACGAGGTCGGCGATCTTCTGGGCGAGGTTGTCCGGGTTGACCTGGTACGGCAGCTCCGTGACCACCAGGCACTGGCGGTTCTGGATCTCCTCGACCTCGACGACCGCGCGCATCGTGATGGAGCCGCGGCCGGTGCGGTACGCCTCCTCGATGCCCTTGCGGCCCACTACAAGGGCGCCCGTCGGGAAGTCGGGGCCCTTGATGCGCTCGACGAGGGCGTCCAGGAGGTCCTCGTGCGACGCCTCGGGGTTCTCCAGGTACCACTGGGCGCCGGCCGCGACCTCGCGCAGGTTGTGCGGCGGGATGTTGGTGGCCATGCCGACCGCGATACCGGCCGAGCCGTTGATCAGCAGGTTCGGGAAGCGGGACGGCAGGACGGTCGGCTCCTGGGAGCGGCCGTCGTAGTTGTCCGTGAAGTCGACGGTGTCCTCGTCGATGTCCCGGACCATCTCCATGGACAGCGGCGCCATCTTGCACTCGGTGTAGCGCATGGCGGCCGCCGGGTCGTTGCCCGGAGAGCCGAAGTTTCCGTTGGAGTCCACCAGCGGCATGCGCATCGACCACGGCTGCGCGAGGCGCACCAGGGCGTCGTAGATCGAGGAGTCGCCGTGCGGGTGGTAGTTGCCCATGACGTCGCCGACGACGCGGGCACACTTGTAGAAGCCCTTCTCGGGCCGGTAGCCGCCGTCGTACATGGCGTACAGGACGCGGCGGTGGACGGGCTTGAGGCCGTCCCGTACGTCGGGCAGCGCGCGGGACACGATGACGGACATCGCGTAGTCGAGGTAGGAGCGCTGCATCTCCGTCTCGAGCCCGACGGGCTCGATGCGCATCGCGAGGGCGCTGCCGTCGTCCGGCTCGGGGGTGCTGGGATCCGTGGCAGGGGTGGGGGTCTCGTCGGCCATTGCTGGTGAAGATCCTTTCTGTGGCGGTCAGCTGAGACCGACTCAGATGTCGAGGAAGCGGACGTCCTTGGCGTTGCGCTGGATGAACGAACGGCGCGCCTCGACGTCCTCACCCATGAGGACCGAGAACAGGTCGTCGGCCTGGGCGGCGTCGTCGAGCGTGACCTGGCCGAGGACGCGGTGCTCCTGGTCCATGGTCGTGATGCGCAGCTCCTCGGCGTTCATCTCACCGAGACCCTTGAAGCGCTGGACCGAGTCGTCCTTGATGCGCTTGCCGGCCTGACGGCCCAGCTCGATGAGGGCGTCGCGCTCGCGGTCCGAGTACGCGTACTCGAAGTCGTCCCGGCCCCACTTGATCTTGTAGAGCGGGGGACGGGAGAGGAACACGTGCCCGGCCTCGACCAGCGGCCGCATGAAGCGGAACAGGAACGTCAGCAACAGGGTGTTGATGTGCTGGCCGTCGACGTCGGCGTCCGCCATCAGGATGATCTTGTGATAGCGGAGCTTCTCGATGTCGAAGTCCTCGTGGACTCCGGTGCCGAAGGCGGAGATCAGCGCCTGGATCTCCTGGTTCTGCAGGATCTTGTCGATCCGCGCCTTCTCGACGTTGAGGATCTTGCCTCGGATCGGGAGGATCGCCTGGTACTGCGGGTTACGGCCCGACTTGGCCGAGCCGCCGGCGGAGTCACCCTCGACGATGAAGATCTCGCACTTGGTGGGGTCGTTCGACTGGCAGTCGGAGAGCTTGCCCGGCAGGGACGCGGACTCCAGCAGGCCCTTGCGGCGGGTCAGGTCGCGCGCCTTGCGGGCCGCCACGCGCGCGGTGGCCGCCTGGATGGACTTGCGGATGATGTCCGACGCCTCGACCGGGTTCCGGTCGAGCCAGTCCGTGAGGTGCTCGTGCACGACCTTCTGCACGAAGGTCTTCGCCTCCGTGTTGCCCAGCTTGGTCTTGGTCTGGCCCTCGAACTGCGGCTCGCCCAGCTTCACCGAGATGATCGCCGTCAGACCCTCGCGGATGTCGTCACCCGTGAGGTTGTCGTCCTTCTCGCGCAGCAGCTTCTTGTCGCGCGCGTACCGGTTGATGAGACCGGTCAGCGCGGCGCGGAAGCCCTCCTCGTGGGTGCCGCCCTCGTGCGTGTGGATCGTGTTGGCGAAGGAGTAGACACCCTCGCTGTAACTACTGTTCCACTGCATGGCGACCTCGACGGACAGGAGCCTCTCCTTGTCCTCGGCCTCCAGGTCGATCACCGAGTCGTGGACGACCTCGCCCTTGCGGGAGTTGAGGTACTTCACGAAGTCGACGATGCCGCCCTCGTAGTGGTACGTCACCGTGCGCGGCTCGAAAGCCGTGTCGTCGCCCGCCTCCGAGGCGTCCGCACCGGCCGTGGCCTTGGCCGACTCGCGCTCGTCCGTGAGCTTGATCGTCAGGCCCTTGTTGAGGAAGGCCATCTCCTGGAAGCGCCGCGACAGCGTCTCGAAGGAGTAGTCGGTGGTCTCGAAGATGTCGCCGTCGGCCCAGAAGGTGACCGAGGTGCCGGTCTCGTCGGTGGCCTCGTGCTGCGCCAGGGGCGCGGTCGGGACGCCCGCCTTGTAGTCCTGCGTCCAGCGGTGGCCGTCGGTCCTGATCTCGACGGCGACCTTGGTGGACAGCGCGTTCACCACGGAGACGCCGACGCCGTGCAGACCGCCGGAGACGGCGTAACCGCCGCCGCCGAACTTGCCGCCCGCGTGCAGGACGGTCAGCACGACCTCGACGGCCGGCTTGCCCTCGGACGGGATGATGCCGACGGGGATGCCGCGGCCGTTGTCGATGACGCGGACGCCGCCGTCAGGCAGGATCGTCACGTCGATCGTGTCCGCGTGGCCGGCCAGCGCCTCGTCGACGGAGTTGTCCACAACCTCCTGCACCATGTGGTGCAGGCCCCGCTCACCGGTCGAGCCGATGTACATGCCGGGTCGCTTGCGGACCGCGTCCAGCCCTTCGAGGACGGTGATCGCGCTGGCGTCGTAGGAGGCCTCTGTGGCCCCCACCTGCGCCTCGGCGTCGGTGGACGGGATGTTCTCGTTGGGGTTGCCGGAATCGGCCACGAAGCGCCCTTTCTGGCACAGCACAAGCCCTGCTCCCGGTTGGTGGCCGGAGCGGCTGCGGCGTGTTGGTTCGGTAAGCCCTAGTCAGCGTTGCTCGGTGCGTCCCACAAGTGAGGCGGGATTGCTCTCCAGTGTACCGGTAGCGCCGACAGTGATGGGGGTTTGCCGGTACCTGAGTCCGCACGTGCCGCCCTCAACCGGTCTCGGCCGACTCCCCCTATGCGGAAAGGGGCTCCAAGAGGCTCACAGCGGCACTCAGCGCTTCGAGGTGTCAACCTGCAGCTACCGTGACCGCGCTCTCACCCGTAGGTGGAGTCGTGACCGGTGCTGCCGGGGGCGCGCAAGGGGCCGTAGCGGCGGGGGCCACCGCCGGGATTCTTGATGTCGATGCGGCGCACGGTGCCGTGCCCGAGGTCCTCGTTCAGGCGCCTGACCAGCTGCGGAGCCAGCATCCTGACCTGCGTCGCCCAGGCCGTCGAATCGCACTGCACCACCAGGACGCGCTCGTCCTCGTCGTACTTCTGCGGCACGCAATGTTTGGCGAGATCCTCACCCACGATCTGCGGCCAGCGGCCCATCACCCCGCCGACGGCGGCCGGCGCCTCCCAGCCGCGCTCGGTGATCAGCCGGTTGATGGCGGCGCCGAGTCCCATCGGGTCGCGCCCGTCGGCGCGCGCACCGGACCGCAGTCCACCGCCGCGCCGCGCCTGCTTCTTCTGCTGCGCCGAGGCACCACGCGCGCGTGCGGCCTCTTTCGCGGCGCGCAGCGCCACGCGCGCGAGGTCGACGCCGGACGGCTCGGGCACGCCCTCGGGCTGCGGCTTCGGCTCGTCGCCGCTCACAGCCGCTCCACGGTGCCTTCGGAGACCGCGTACCGGGTGCCGGCCAGCACGCCGGGTACGTCGTCGTCGACCGCGGCCGTCACCAGGACCTGCTCGCCGGGCGCGACGAGCTCGGCCAGGCGCTCGCGGCGGCGGGCGTCCAGCTCGGCGAAGACGTCGTCGAGGACGAGCACCGGCTCGTTCCCCTCCGCGCGCAGCAGGTCGTACGAGGCAAGGCGCAGCGCCAGCGCGTACGACCAGGACTCGCCGTGGCTCGCGTACCCCTTGGCGGGGAGCTGGCCCAGCTTGAGCAGCAGTTCGTCCCGGTGCGGTCCTACGAGGGTGACGCCCCGCTCGATCTCCTGCTTGCGCGCGCCCTCCAGAGCGGCGAGCAGCTGCTCGTACAGCTCCTCGCGCGCGTGGCCGACGATGTCGGGCGAGGACGGCTTGTACTCCAGGGCGACCGGTCCGCCGCCGGGGGCCAGCTGCTCGTACGCCTTGTCGGCCAGCGGCTGCAGCGTCGCGATCAGGTCGAGCCGCTGGGCGAGCAGCTCCGCGCCCGCGCGCGCGAGGTGCTGGTCCCACACGTCGAGGGTGGACAGGTCCATGGTGCGGCCGCCGTGGCGGCGGGCGAGGGCCGCGGACTTCAGGAGCGTGTTGCGCTGCTTGAGGACGCGGTCGTAGTCGGAACGGACCCCGGCCATGCGCGGCGAGCGGGCGGTGATCAGCTCGTCGAGGAAGCGGCGGCGCTCTCCCGGGTCGCCCTTGATGAGCGCCAGGTCCTCGGGGGCGAACAGCACCGTGCGCACGATGCCCAGCACGTCGCGCGGCCTGACCTGCGAGGACCTGTTGATGCGGGCGCGGTTGGCCTTGCCGGGGTTCAGCTCGAGCTCGATCAGCTGCTGGCGCTCGCCCTGGCGCACCTGAGCCCGGATGACGGCGCGCTCGGCGCCCATGCGCACCAGGGGCGCGTCGGAGGAGACGCGGTGGCTGCCCAGACTGGCCAGATAACCGACGGCCTCGACGAGATTCGTCTTGCCCTGGCCGTTGGGACCCACGAACGCGGTGACGCCTGGGTCGAGAGCGACCTCGGCCCGGGCGTACGAGCGGAAGTCGGCCAGTGACAGATGCGTGACGTGCATGGTCGTGGGCCGACCTCCCCCAACGTTGAGCACAGCGGTTGTGAACAGCTGTGGATGACTTCTTCCGTGCGGCGTGCTGCTCCGCGGGCTACTTCTTCTCGACGGCGTGCCCGCCGAACTGGTTGCGCAGGGCCGCGATCATCTTCATCTGCGGCGAGTCGTCCTGCCGCGAGGCGAAGCGCGCGAAGAGCGACGCGGTGATCGCCGGCAGCGGGACAGCGTTGTCGATGGCGGCTTCCACGGTCCAGCGGCCCTCGCCGGAGTCCTGCGCGAAGCCGCGCAGCTGGTCCAGGTGCTCGTCCTCGTCGAGGGCGTTGACGGCCAGGTCGAGCAGCCAGGAACGGATGACCGTGCCCTCCTGCCAGGAGCGGAAGACCTCGCGGACGTCGGTGACCGAGTCCACGGCCTCCAGGAGCTCCCAGCCCTCGGCGTAGGCCTGCATCATGGCGTACTCGATGCCGTTGTGGACCATCTTCGCGAAGTGGCCCGCACCGACCTTGCCCGCGTGCACGGAGCCGAAGTCGCCCTCCGGCTTCAGGGCGTCGAAGACCGGCTGCACCTTGGCCACGTCCTCGGCCGCGCCGCCGTACATCAGCGCGTACCCGTTCTCCAGGCCCCAGACGCCGCCGGAGACGCCGCAGTCGACGAAGCCGATGTTCTTGATGCCCAGCTCGACGGCGTGCTTCTCGTCGTCCGTCCAGCGCGAGTTGCCGCCGTCGACGACGACGTCGCCGGGCTCGAGCAGCTCGGCCAGCTCGTCGACGGTGGACTGGGTGGCGGCACCGGCGGGGACCATCACCCACACCACGCGCGGGCTCTTGAGGCTGCCCACAAGCTCTTCGAGGCTGTGGACATCGGCGACGTCCGGGTTGCGGTCGTAGCCGATGACGGTGTGGCCTGCGCGGCGGATGCGCTCGCGCATGTTGCCGCCCATCTTGCCGAGGCCGACGAGACCGAGCTCCATCAGTGGTTCCTAACGTTGCGACGGGGCGTGAGGTGGGGGTGGAGGCGGTACGGGCACGCACGCACGCGTGCCGTCCCGTACCCGGATCCGAGCCTAAACCCGGACGCTCCAGCCCACCTGTGGGCATAGCCGCTCCGGTGAACCCTGGAGCGGCCTGCCCGTCGGTGGCCTCAGCCCGACAGCCGCACCGGCATGATCAGGTACTTGTACGCGTCGTCCGCCTCGGCGTCCACGGCCGGCTTGCCGGAGAGCAGCGCGGGCTTGGTGGACGTCGTGAACGACAGCTGGGCGACCGGGGAGTCGATCGCGCTCAGGCCGTCGAGCAGGAACGTCGGGTTGAAGGCGATGGAGATGTCGTCGCCGTCCAGCTGGGCGTCGACCCTCTCCACAGCCTGTGCGTCGTCGCTGGAACCGGCCTCCAGGATGAGCACACCCTGCTCGAAGCTGAGCCGCACCGGGGTGTTGCGCTCGGCGACCAGGGCCACGCGCTTGACGGCCTCCACGAAGGGGGCGGTCTCGATGACGGCCACGGAGTTGAACTCCGTCGGGAACAGCGTGCGGTACTTCGGGAGGTCGCCCTCGAGCAGACGGGTCGTCGTGCGACGGCCCGCGCCCTCGAAGCCGATGAGGCCCTCGCCGGCGCCCGAGCCGGACAGCGCCAGGGTGACCGTGTCGCCGCTCGTGAGCGCCTTGGCGGTGTCCAGGAGCGTCTTGGCGGGCACCAGGGCGACCGCGGACGCCTCGTCGTCCTCCGGCTTCCACTGGAACTCGCGCACGGCGAAGCGGTAGCGGTCGGTGGACGCCAGGGTCACCGTGCCGCCCTCGATCTCGATGCGCACACCGGTGAGGACGGGCAGCGTGTCGTCACGGCCGGCGGCGATGGCCACCTGCTGCGCGGCGGAGGCGAAGACGTCGCCCGGGACGGTGCCCGTGGCGGTCGGCATCTGCGGCAGCGCCGGGTACTCCTCCACAGGCAGCGTGTGGAGGGTGAAGCGCGAGGAGCCGCAGACCACGGTCGCCCGTACACCGTCTGTGGAGATCTCCACCGGACGGTTGGGCAGGGCGCGGCAGATGTCGGCGAGGAGGCGGCCGGAGACGAGCACCGTGCCCTCCTCGTCGATCTCGGCGTCCACCGAGACGCGTGCCGAGACCTCGTAGTCGAAGCTCGACAGGCTGAGCGCGCCCTCCTCGGCCTTCAGCAGAAGGCCCGCGAGGACGGGCGCAGGCGGTCGTGCCGGAAGGCTGCGCGCCGCCCAGGCCACCGCCTCCGCGAGTACGTCGCGTTCCACCCGGATCTTCACTTAAGCCGCCTCCTGCTGTTGCTGGCTGCTCTCGCCCTGCATCGGTCTTCGGTCTTCGTCGGCTGACGTCGGTGTCGCTCGGTCCACAACTGGGGAGAACACCGGGGACCAGTCTGACGCACCGCACTGACAGTCGGTGCCTCCCTCGGTCAAGTCGTGCCGAGGCGCGGTCGAGGTGCCGAGAGCGAGTTGTGCACAGCCCCCGCTTCGATACGGATTCCCAGCTCTCTCTAGTTGTCAGTAGTAGTAGGGGCTGTGGAAACCGTGGAAAACCTCTTTTTCGCAGGTCAGAGGCGTTTTTTTGTCCACTGCGCCTGTGGGCCGAGGCCGTGGAAAACCGGCCTCTTCTGTGGACGGGCGAAAGTTCTGCACACTCGGTGCACAGGCTGAGGCGACTTCTCCCCAGCGCCGTCCCCAGCTTTACCCGCGTTCCCCACAGCCCAACCGACCCCCTTGGTGTGACGCCTTTCACTCGCGGCGGTGATGAGGCGCGTCGCGTTGCCGAACAGTGGACAGCCGTGTGGAGAAGCTCCGGATCACTGTGCACAACAGCTGGCATCCTGTGGGTCGACGGTGGACAACGTCATGCACACCCTGTGGACGAAAAATCTGTCCACAGTCTGTGGAGATCGTCTGTCCACCAATCCACAACCTTCTGACCTGGCCTGATGCCAAGTCACGCCCCTGCGCTGTGGACGCAGTCTGGACAACTTTCCGGTCCCCAGGGTGTGGACCGAAAAAACCCGGCACATCTGTGGAGAACACCCGTAACTCGGCCAGGAATCGAACACCGGCTCACCTCCGGCCGCCGGACCACGTCCACAGACACACGAAGAAGGGCGCCCCGGAAGTCGTTCCGGAGCGCCCTTCAGGGACGTACGAGAGCCGTGAGCGGCCCGCTGTCAGCCGTTCTTGATGCGGTTGGTCAGCTCGGTGACCTGGTTGTAGATCGAGCGCCGCTCGGCCATCAGCGCGCGGATCTTGCGATCGGCGTGCATCACGGTCGTGTGGTCGCGGCCGCCGAACTGCGCGCCGATCTTCGGCAGGGAGAGATCGGTCAGCTCACGGCAGAGGTACATCGCGATCTGGCGGGCCGTCACGAGCACGCGGCTGCGCGAGGATCCGCAGAGATCCTCCACCGTGAGCCCGAAGTAGTCCGCGGTCGCCGCCATGATGGCCGGCGCGGTGATCTCCGGGGAGGCGTCCTCGCCGCCGGGGATCAGGTCCTTGAGGACGATCTCCGTCAGCCCCAGGTCCACCGGCTGTCGATTCAGGGACGCGAACGCGGTGACGCGGATCAACGCCCCTTCCAGCTCACGGATGTTCCGCGAGATGCGGGACGCGATGAACTCCAGGACCTCCGGCGGCGCGTTGAGCTGCTCCTGCACCGCCTTCTTGCGGAGGATCGCGATACGGGTCTCCAGCTCGGGCGGCTGGACGTCCGTGATCAGGCCCCACTCGAACCGGTTGCGCAGCCGGTCCTCCAGGGTCACCAGCTGCTTGGGCGGCCGGTCGCTGGAGAGCACGATCTGCTTGTTCGCGTTGTGGAGGGTGTTGAAGGTGTGGAAGAACTCCTCCTGCGTCGACTCCTTGTCCGCGAGGAACTGGATGTCGTCGACCAGAAGGATGTCCATCTCGCGGTACCGCTTGCGGAAGGAGTCGCCCTTGCCGTCACGGATCGAGTTGATGAACTCGTTGGTGAACTCCTCGGAGCTCACGTACCGCACGCGCGTGCCCGGATAGAGACTGCGTGCGTAGTGCCCGATGGCGTGCAGCAGGTGCGTCTTGCCGAGACCGGACTCCCCGTAGATGAAGAGCGGGTTGTACGCCTTGGCGGGCGCCTCGGCGACGGCGACCGCGGCCGCGTGCGCGAAGCGGTTCGACGCGCCGATGACGAACGTGTCGAAGAGGTACTTGGGGTTCAGGCGCGCGGTCGGCTCACCGGGGCCCGTCGCGGGCGCCGGCTGCGCGGCCAGCGGACCCGGGGCGCCCGACGGCACACCGCGGCCGGGGCCGCCGTCGTGTCCGGGGCGGCCGCCCATCGCGGGCTCGCCGCCGTCCCGGCGCGGCGGCCGGCTCTCGCGCGGCGACGCGTCGTAGCCGCCCCGCTCCTCATAGGGGGAGCGATCTTCGTAGGAGGGGCGCTCCGACTTCTGCTCGTAGGGAGAGCGCTCCGGCTGCTGGTCGTAGCGGCCGCGGTCGGGCTCGTACCCCTGCGGCTCGTAGGGCGACCGTTCCTGCTGCCGGTAGTCGTGCTGGGGCTGCTGCGGGGGCGTCGCGTACGGGTCGCGCTCGGGGAAGCCGAGCCGCTGCTGCTGCCACCCGTAGTCGTCCTGCTGCGGCCGGGGCCAGGCGCCGGGCTGGGGGCGCTGGTAGTCCGGGTAGGCGGGGCGGGCGGTCGGCAGCTGGTCCTCGCGCTCACGGTCCCGCTCGCGCGGGGACGACGGCTGCGGGTCGCGCTGGTCACCGCGCGTGACGCCCTGGCCGCGGTCGTCCCTGCCCCGACGCTCGTACGCGTCGTACCCGTCGTACGCGTCCCGGCTGTCCCGGCTGTCGTACGTGTCACGGGGGTCACGGGCTTCACGACTCTCGTACGGCTCGTGTCCCTGACCGGGAGCCGAGGGTTGCTCCGCGCCTTCGTAGCTCTCGTACTCCTCGTAGCGCTGCTGCTGGGCCGGCGGGGCCGGGGGCGTGGGCGGCTCGCCCACGGAGTCGTCGACCGTGATCGCGATCCGGATGGGGCGGCCGCACTCGCGGCTGAGGGTCTCGCTCACGACCGGCGCGAGACGGCCTTCGAGTACGCCCTTCGCGAATTCGTTGGGCACCGCCAGAAGGGCCGTGTCGGCCACCAGCGCCAAGGGCTGGCAGCGCTTGATCCAGTGTTCGTCCTTCGTCTCGACGCCCTGCCCGCGGCCTTCCCCGAGGAGTTGCTCCAGAACTCGTGGCCACACTGCGGCAAGATCGGCAGGTACGTCAGCCACAGGGCACGCTCTCTCGCTGGTCCCACGAACGTGTGATTCCTGGGACGGGTTGGGTGGGGAGGTCGGAGCCGGATCGGGAAGGAAACCGGGTGGGGTGGTGAGAAGGGAACGAATCGGAGTTCAGCCACGGTAGTCAGCGCGACCGCTGCGGTTCAAGTTGTTGTCCCCAGCCTGTGGACAGTGTCTCCCGCGTGACGCTGGTTTGACCGGATGGCGTAGCCGCGCGTACCGTAACCAGGTCGAGTTGTCGATGGCTGCTGCCGCCTGCCTCCGATGGGCAAGGTCACGGTCCACACGTTCTTCAGTTTTTCTGTGGTCCGTCTAGCGGTGCACTCGGGCGTATTGCGAGCTACTCGTGGGCGCACGGTGACAGCCAGGCGATGTCCCGCCAACCCACGTTTTTCAGGAGCCCCCGAGTGAGCAAGCGCACCTTCCAGCCGAACAACCGTCGTCGCGCCAAGACCCACGGTTTCCGCCTTCGCATGCGGACCCGCGCCGGTCGTGCGATTCTCGCCAACCGTCGTGGCAAGGGTCGCGCCAGCCTGTCCGCCTGATCTCGTAAACAGGTCATGACGTGCTGCCTACCGAGCATCGGCTGAGGCGGCGCGAGGACTTCGCGACCGCGGTACGACGAGGTCGTCGGGCTGGACGCCCGCTTCTCGTCGTCCATCTACGCAGCGGTTCAACGGACCCGCACGTGCCAGGGGAGAGCGTTCCCCCGCCGCGTGCGGGTTTCGTCGTGAGCAAGGCCGTGGGCGGCGCCGTCGTACGGAACACGGTGAAGCGCAGGCTTCGACACCTCATGCGCGATCGGGTGGCTCAGTTGCCCCCAGGTAGCCTGGTAGTCGTACGTGCGTTGCCCGGAGCGGGCGACGCCTCCCACGCACAGCTGGCCCGAGACCTGGATGCCGCCCTGCAGCGGCTGCTGGGAGGGGGCGCGCGATGAAGTACCCACTGCTTGCACTGATCAAGATCTACCAGTGGACCATCAGTCCGCTGCTCGGTCCCGTGTGCAAGTACTACCCGTCGTGCTCCCACTACGGCTTCACGGCCATCGACCGGCACGGCGCGATCAAGGGAACAGCCCTCACCGCCTGGCGGATCCTCCGGTGCAATCCGTGGTCCCACGGTGGTGTCGACCACGTTCCGCCGCGTAAGCGGCCGCGCTGGCACGAGATGCTCCGCGACGCCTTGCGCGGGGACAAGAAAGCGGCCCCCGTCGTTCAGGACGACAGCGCCACTGCCCAGGACAGCCCGTCCGCAGCGACCCCGCCCCATGCCCAAGGAGCCTGATCAGGGACATGATTTCCGATATCGTCAACGCGATTTCTGGTGTCTTCGCGTTTCTCACGACCCCGGTGTCCTGGGTCATCGTCCAGTTCCACAAGGTCTTCGGGGCCATCTTCGGCCCTGACACTGGATGGGCCTGGGGTCTCTCCATCGTGTCCCTGGTGGTGCTGATCCGCATCTGCCTGATCCCGCTCTTCGTGAAGCAGATCAAGTCGACGCGCAACATGCAGCTGCTCCAGCCTCAGATGAAGGCGATCCAGGAGCGCTACAAGAACGACAAGCAGCGTCAGTCCGAAGAGATGATGAAGCTGTACAAGGAGACGGGCACCAACCCGCTCTCCTCGTGCCTCCCCATCCTCGTGCAGTCGCCGTTCTTCTTCGCGCTCTACCACACGCTGGCCGGCATCGCCGAGAACAAGAAGATCGGCGTCATCGACCAGTCGCTGCTCGACAGCGCGCAGAAGGCCCACATCTTCGGTGCCCCGCTGGCCGCGAAGTTCATGGACAGCGCCGAAGAAGTCGCCAAGATGGGCGCCACGCTCATGGACGTGCGCGTCGTCACGGCGGTCATGATCATCATGATGTCGGCGTCGCAGTTCTACACGCAGCGTCAGCTGATGACGAAGAACGTCGACCTCACGGTCAAGACGCCCTTCATGCAGCAGCAGAAGATGCTGATGTACGTCTTCCCGGTCATCTTCCTGTTCATGGGCATCAACTTCCCCGTCGGTGTCCTCGTCTACTGGCTGACCACCAACGTGTGGACCATGGGCCAGCAGATGTACGTGATCAGCCGGAACCCCACCCCCGGCAGCAAGGCCCAGGCCAAGATGCTCGAGGGCCTGCAGAAGCACGTGGTCGGTCACGGAGCGACCCGCACCAAGCGCGAGCGGAACATCGTGAAGGCGATCGTCGCCAAGGGCCGCGACCGTAACGAGTACGAGCGCAAGTTCATCAACGGTCTGACCAAGGCCAGCCTCGCCGCCCAGGCCGACGGCACCGTGGTGGCCGGCACGTCCACCGCTGTCCTGGACGAGGACGGCACGTCCTCGGGCGCGCCCAAGCGCCAGCAGCCCAAGCGGCAGTCCAAGTCGCAGCGCCAGTCGGGGCCCACGGCCAAGGCCGACGGCACCGCGCAGGACTCGGGGAAGCCGTCGCTGGAGAAGAAGGACGCGACCGAGTCCGACGCCGCCGCCAAGCCGCAGAACGGCGCCAAGGCCAAGCCGGCCGGTGGCAACCAGGCGCGCAGCAAGGCCAAGTCCGGCCAGCGCAAGGGTCCGCAGCGGCCCAAGTCGCCGACCAAGAAGTAAGACCTCGACGTAAGACGCTGGCGTAAGCCTTTGACTCAAGAAGGAGTCCTCCCGTGACGGAAGGCACCACCTCCGCTCCTGAGGGTGGCGACACCCTGACCCGCCTCGAGCAGGAGGGCGAGATCGCTGCGGACTACCTCGAGGGTCTGCTGGACATCGCCGACCTCGACGGTGACATCGACATGGACGTCGAGGCCGATCGCGCCGCGGTGTCCATCGTCAGCGACGCGAGCAGCCGCGACCTGCAGAAGCTGGTCGGCCGTGACGGTGAGGTTCTCGAGGCGCTTCAGGAGCTGACCCGTCTTGCGGTGCACCGGGAGACCGGGGACCGCAGCCGGCTGATGCTGGACATCGACGGTTACCGGGCCAAGAAGCGCGCCGAGCTCACCGAGCAGGGCGCCAAGGCAGCGGCCGAGGTGAAGAACACCGGTGAGCCGGTCAAGATGCAGCCGATGACGCCGTTCGAGCGCAAGGTCGTGCACGACGCGGTCAAGGCCGCCGGACTGCGCAGCGAGTCCGAGGGCGAGGAGCCGCAGCGCTTCGTCGTCGTGCTTCCTGCCTGAGCGGCACGTCGTTCTCCGGCCCCGTCTGTTCGCAGGCGGGGCCGATCTTTGTCAGCCTGTTCATCAGCCACCCCACGCGGTGGAGCGGTGAGGTACGGAAGGACGGTCCCCGTGACGGAGGCAGCAGAACTCCCCCCGGCTCCGGAGCTTGCCCGGGCGGTATTCGGCGAGCGCTTCCCGGACGCGGTCCGGTACGCGGAGCTTCTCGCTGACGCGGGCGTGCAGCGTGGCCTCATCGGCCCCCGCGAAGTGCCGCGACTCTGGGAGCGGCACATTCTGAACTGCGCGGTGCTCTCCGAGGTCGTGCCCGAGAACGTCACGGTGTGCGATGTCGGTTCGGGTGCCGGACTGCCGGGCATCCCGCTGGCCCTGGTCCGCCCGGACCTCAAGATCACGCTGCTTGAGCCGCTGCTGCGGCGTACGACGTTCCTCACCGAGGTCGTCGAGCTGCTCGGGCTCGACCATGTGACCGTGGTGCGGGGCCGGGCCGAGGAGGTCCTCGGCAAGCTGACGCCCGTCCACGTGGTCACGGCGCGCGCCGTGGCACCGCTCGACCGGCTCGCGGCGTGGGGCGTTCCGCTGCTCCGGCCGTACGGAGAGATGCTCGCGCTCAAGGGCGACACCGCCGAGGAAGAGGTCAAGAGCGCCGGTGCCGCGCTGAGCAAGCTGGGTGCCGTCGCGACCTCCGTGCTTCAGGTCGGCGAGGGCGTGGTGGATCCGCTCTCGACCGTGGTGCGGGTGGAGGTCGGGGAGAGCCCCGGCGGTGTGCGCTTCGCCGCCAAGCGGGCCAAGGCGGCCCGCACGGGTCGTGCCCGGCGCCGGCGTTGAGTGCCTGACCGACCGGTCGTGAGTTGAGCGCCTGTCGGGTCGTGATGAGTACCGCTGATTCGTTATGAGAACCAGCGGTACTCCACAAAAGCTGTCAAACGTACGCATCTCGGGGTGTCGCACGGGTGCGTGCTGGGTCGCGGTGCATCGTGTTTCACGTGAAACGTCGCTCACTGCTGCATGGCATCATCAGTCGCGGCCGCGCAGCGGCCGCTCCCCGCGACCGTAAGCCCCTCGGAACCCTTGAATCGTCCCCTGTCACGGGCACAGAGTTGTCCACAGAGGGGGATTCATCCACAGAAGACCGGGCCTCGCTGGTTCTTGACCCCGAAGGCATGGGAGGCTCTGTTCATTGCGAGCCTGAAGTCGAGGAGAGTGAATCCTTGCGGTCCGACGCCAACATCGCGGGACCGATGACCGATCCGGTCCCCGGTCCCCGCACCGAGTCGGCGGGGGAGGATGTTTCACGTGAAACACCGCCCCCGATGGACGACACACCCATCGGTCGCGCTGCCCAACTGGCAGTGGAAGCTCTTGGCCGTGCAGGCGAGGGCCTGCCACGTCCTGAGCAGACCCGCGTCATGGTGGTGGCCAACCAGAAGGGCGGGGTCGGCAAGACCACGACGACGGTCAACCTTGCCGCGTCGCTCGCGCTGCACGGTGCGCGCGTCCTGGTGATCGACCTGGACCCACAGGGCAACGCCTCGACGGCGCTGGGGATCGACCACCACGCCGAAGTGCCGTCCATCTACGACGTGCTGGTGGACAGCAGGCCGCTCTCGGACGTCGTCCAGCCGGTCGAGGATGTGGAAGGGCTCTTCTGCGCTCCCGCCACCATCGATCTCGCCGGTGCGGAGATCGAGCTGGTCTCCCTGGTGGCCCGTGAGAGCCGGCTGCAGCGAGCGATCCAGGCGTACGAGCAGCCGTTGGACTACATCCTCATCGACTGCCCGCCGTCGCTCGGTCTGCTGACGGTCAACGCGCTGGTGGCCGGTGCGGAAGTGCTGATCCCGATCCAGTGCGAGTACTACGCGCTGGAGGGCCTCGGTCAGCTTCTGCGGAACGTGGATCTCGTCCGCGGGCACCTCAACCCCGCGCTGCACGTCTCGACGATCCTGCTCACGATGTACGACGGACGCACCCGGCTGGCCTCTCAGGTCGCCGACGAGGTCCGCAACCACTTCGGTAAGGAAGTGCTGCGGACGAGCATTCCTCGCTCGGTCCGTATCTCGGAGGCGCCGAGCTACGGCCAGACCGTTCTGACCTACGACCCGGGGTCGAGCGGTGCGCTCTCCTACCTCGAGGCGGCGCGGGAGATGGCGCTGCGCGGCGTCGGTATCCACTACGACGCCCAGCATGCCCACACAGGCACTCAACTTGACCAGCAGACCACCTCGGAGGGGATTCAGTGAGCGAGCGACGGAGGGGACTGGGCCGTGGTCTCGGCGCGCTGATTCCGGCTGCCCCCACCCCTGAGAAGACGGCCCCGGCGACTTCAGGAGGAGGAGTTTCCTCCTCTCCCGCCTCTGCCTCGGTTCTGACGGCAGAGCGTGGAGTGGCCGCGGCGAAGGTGGCATCGCTGTCGCAGAGCGATGTTTCACGGGAAACAATCGAGGCGCCGGCGACCGGTGCTGCGGACGAATTCGACCGGCCCGCGGGTGCGCACTTCGCCGAGCTGCCACTCGACGCGATCACGCCGAACCCGCGCCAGCCGCGTGATGTGTTCGACGAGGACGCCCTCGCCGAGCTCGTCACGTCCATCAAGGAAGTCGGTCTCCTGCAGCCCGTCGTCGTACGACAGGTGGGGCCGGCGCGCTACGAGCTCATCATGGGCGAGCGGCGCTGGAGGGCCACGCGTGAGGCGGGGCTCGACCGCATCCCCGCCATCGTGCGGGCCACGGAGGACGAGAAGCTCCTTCTCGACGCGCTCCTGGAGAACCTGCACCGGGCGCAGCTGAACCCGCTGGAAGAAGCGGCCGCCTACGATCAGCTGCTCAAGGACTTCAACTGCACGCACGATCAGCTGGCGGACCGCATCGGTCGCTCCCGCCCGCAGGTCTCCAACACCCTGCGTCTGCTGAAGCTCTCGCCGGCCGTACAGCGCCGGGTGGCGGCCGGTGTGCTGTCCGCGGGACATGCCCGAGCCCTGCTCTCCGTCGAGGACTCGGAGGAGCAGGACCGGCTCGCTCACCGCATCGTCGCCGAGGGACTCTCGGTGCGGGCCGTCGAGGAGATCGTGACCCTCATGGGATCGCGGCCCACGAGCACGACCCGGGCCAAGGGGCCGCGGGCCGGCGCGCGGGTCTCCCCGGCACTGAGCAGTCTCGCGACGCGGCTCTCGGACCGGTTCGAGACGCGGGTGAAGGTCGACCTGGGCCAGAAGAAGGGGAAGATCGTCGTCGAGTTCGCCTCGATGGATGATCTGGAGCGCATCCTCGGCTCGCTGGCTCCCGGCGAAGGACCGGTTCTTCAGAACGGGCTCTCCGAGGAGACCGAGGGCGACGAACAGGACTGACCGTTCTGTGCTGTGCCTGGGAGCGGGCTGTGTCCGGTGTGTACCGGAACACGGCCCGCTCTTTGCTTTCTTACGGTATCGATGGAATCGCATCGTGGTTACGATGCGATCGGGAAGAGCGCATCCACCCGGCAGTACCTCAAGGGGGCGGGGTCATGCGATCGGTGAGTCGTACCGGACTGATGACCGCAGGTCTCGGACTGGGCGCCGTCGGCGGGTTCGTCGGCAGTCTGCTCAGGGAACGAGGCGCTCTGACAGCCGCCCGCGCTGCGGCCGGCGCAGAAAGCGAGGAACTGCCTTCATGGGGCGTCGGCTCGTACCGCTCACGCTGGACAACCTCCCGGACCTTCCCAAGCGGTGCCGGTCGTGTGTCTTCTGGGAGCTGGACCCGGTCAGCGGCCAAGCCGCGGTGAAGGCGGGGACACCGGAGCTGGAGAAGGAAGCGTGGATCTCGGCGGTCCTGCTGGAGTGGGGCTCCTGCGGCCGCGTCGTCTACGTCGACGATGTCCCGGTCGGCTTCGTGCTCTACGCGCCCCCTGCCTATGTCCCACGGTCCCTCTCGTTCCCGACGAGCCCGGTCTCCCCTGACGCCGTCCAACTGATGACGGCCTCGATCATGCCGAGCCATCAGGGCCAGGGGCTGGGGCGGGTCATCGTCCAGACCGTCGCGAAGGATCTTCTGCGCAGAGGCTTCAAAGCGATCGAGGCCTTCGGCGACGCGCAGTGGAAAGAGCCGTCCTGTCTGCTGCCCGCCGACCATCTCCTGGCCGTCGGCTTCAAGACCGTCCGCCCCCACCCCTCGTACCCGCGGCTGAGGCTGGAACTGCGGACGACGCTGTCGTGGAAAGAGGACGTGGAGATGGCGCTGGACCGGCTTCTCGGGGCGGTACAGAAGGAGCCCGCGCTCCGGCCGCTGTGAGGGACCGGAAACGCCGAACGGGCCGACCCTCTCGGGTCGGCCCGTTCATGTTTCACGTGAAACAACGCCCGCCGTTCGCGGAACGGCGTCGGTGGAGCATTACTCCGCGATGAAGTCCTCGAGGTCGCGCACGATGGCGGCCTTCGGCTTGGCACCGACGATGGTCTTGGCGACCTCGCCACCCTGGTAGACGTTCAGGGTCGGGATGGACATGACGCCGTACTTGGCGGCGATGCCCGGGTTCTCGTCGATGTTGAGCTTGACGATCTCGATCTTGTCGCCGTACTCGGCCGCGATCGCCTCGAGCGACGGGGCGATCTGGCGGCACGGACCGCACCAGGCGGCCCAGAAGTCGACCAGGACGGGCTTGTCGCTCTTCAGGACGTCCTCGTCGAAGGAGGCGTCCGTCACGTTCTTCAGGTTGCCGGCCACAGCGGGCTCCTCTTTTCTATGGGGGTGCGAGAGGGGGAAGTCGGGGGTCAGACGGTGGCGGTCGGGGTCTTCTCGGGCTCGGCGGCCTCGCCGTCGGCCAGGGCCGCGAGGAAGCGCTCGGCGTCGAGAGCGGCGGAGCAGCCGGTGCCGGCCGCCGTGATCGCCTGACGGTAGGTGTGGTCCACGACGTCACCGGCGCCGAAGACACCGGTCAGGTTCGTCTGCGTCGACGGGGCCTGGACCTTCAGGTAGCCCTCGTCGTCGAGTTCGAGCTGGCCCTTGAAGAGCTCCGTGCGCGGGTCGTGGCCGATCGCGATGAACAGACCCGTCACGGGCAGCTCGGACGTCTCGCCCGTCTTCAGGTTGCGCAGCGTCAGACCGGCGAGCTTCGGGTCGCCCTTGATCTCCGCGACCTCGCTGTCCCACACGAACTTGATCTTCGGGTCGGCGATGGCACGCTCCTGCATCGCCTTGGAGGCGCGCAGGGTGTCACGGCGGTGGACGATCGTCACGGACTTGGCGAAGCGCGAGAGGAAGGTGGCCTCCTCCATCGCGGTGTCGCCGCCGCCGATCACGGCGATGTCCTGGTCCTTGAAGAAGAACCCGTCACAGGTCGCGCACCAGGAGACGCCACGACCGGACAGCGCGTCCTCGTTCGGCAGGCCCAGCTTGCGGTGCTGGGAGCCGGTGGTGACGATGACGGCCTTCGCGCGGTGCACGGTGCCCGAGGTGTCGGTGACGGTCTTGATCTCACCGGTGAGGTCGACGGCCACGACGTCGTCGGGGATGAGCTCGGCGCCGAAGCGCTCGGCCTGGCCGCGCATGTTGTCCATGAGCTCGGGGCCCATGATGCCGTCCTGGAAGCCCGGGAAGTTCTCCACCTCGGTGGTGTTCATCAGGGCGCCACCCGCGGTGACGGCGCCCTCGAACACCAGCGGCTTCAGCGACGCGCGCGCGGTGTAGAGCGCCGCCGTGTAGCCGGCGGGCCCGGAGCCGATGATGATCACGTTACGGACGTCACTCACGGCTTGATTCCTCGTCTCTACGGGACTGCTGCGTACTGCCGGGGGAGCCTCTTCTCAGGACTCTCACCCCACCCAACGGATCCTACGGGGCATGCATTCCCGACGTGTCCGGGCGCACGCCGGGACCGTCCTCGGATGCCGTTCAGCCGCGCTTGTAGGAGTGGGTGTACAGCAGCTCGCCCGCCGCGGAGGAGTTCTTCGCCGCGCAGGACGCGTCGACGACGAACGCCGTGACGCGGTGGACCGGATCGCTCCTGTGGGGCAGCACGAGGAGATAGACGGCTTTCCCTTCGTACGTGCCCTGCTTGAACCCGAGAGGATCCTCATTGCGGTGCGTGCCGCGCTGGACGCACGCCGGTGGGGCCATGGCGGCTTTCGGAACCTCGGGGTTCTTCGGCGACGACTTGGGGGTGACGCCCTCTGTCCCGAGTGATGCCGGGCCTCCCTCGCGCAGCAGCTCGGAGACCTTCGACTCGAGGTTGGCCTTGGCGAAGCTGGACGCGCTCTGGCTGGCGCTGGGCGGTGTCTTGCCCACGGTCGAGGTGCCGCCCCCGCTCTGCACGAGCAGAACGCCCGTCCCGATCGCGGCGGCGGTGAGCACGGCTCCGATGGCGGCGCCGGTGCGGCGCCGGGCGAGGCGTGTCCTTCGACCCGGCCCGGTCGCGGAGGGGGCGTGTCCCGAGGGCCGGTCGACGGGGCGCGGTGCGGAGCCGGAACGCTCGGTCGATGTTTCACGTGAAACAGACGCCGTTTCACGCCCATCGTCCTCGTCGCTCTCCTCGTCCTCGTACGCGACGACGTTCAGGAGGGCTTCCGCGGCCAGGGCGGCGTCGATGCGCGCGGCGACGTCCTCGGGCATCCGGGGTGCGTCGGGAAGGGTGCCGAGCAGTCCGCGGATCTCTTCCAGCGAGGAGTAGACATCGGCGCACAGAATGCAGCCGTCGAGGTGCCGGCGGATGTCGGAACTGCGGGACGGTGGCAGCAGGCCCTCGGCGAGATCGGAGATCTCGGTGACCTCGGGGTGTTCTGCCGTGTCGGCCGTGGATGTCACGCTCGCCCACCTCCGCCCTTCACCGCAGTCGAGTCATGTGGTCCGGCCTCGTCCCGAGGTCCCGCTGCGGGTGGGACGGATGTCCCCTCCGGACGGTTCCTTCCGGGGGGCGGGTTCTTGCCATCGCCCTCTTCGCCGCTCTCCGTCCGCAGGTGTGACAGGAGGGGAAGCAGTCGGGCTCGACCCCGGGCACAACGGCTCTTCACGGTTCCCGTGGGGACATCGAGGATTCTGGCGGCCTCCGCCACCGGGTAGCCCTGCATGTCGACGAGGACGAGTACCGCCCGCTGATCGGCCGGAAGGGACTCCAGGGCGCCCAGGAGCTCGCGGTGCAGATCATTGCGCTCGGCGGGCGCGGCCGCCGATTCGTGGGGCTCTAGCAGCTGCTCGAGGCGTTCGGTGTCGTCCACCGGCGCGGTTCGGCGGGAGGCCGCCTTGCGGGCCCGGTCCAGGCACGCGTTGACGGTGATGCGGTGCAGCCAGGTCGTGACGGCGGACTGCCCGCGGAAGGTGTGCGCGGCACGGTACGCGGAGACGAGTGCGTCCTGCACCGCGTCGGCCGCCTCCTCGCGGTCCCCCAGCGTCCGCAGGGCCACCGCCCACAGCCGGTCCCGGTGCCGGCGCACTATCTCGCCGAAGGCGTCCTTGTCCCCCGCGACGTGGCGGGCGAGGAGGTCCTGATCGCTCGCTCCGCCGTAGGCGTCGTCCACTGCCGAACCCCCTCCCCGTGGTGGGCTCCGAGGAGCCCCGGTGCGTCAGCCGGTGAACTTCACATCCGTGATGGCCTGCTTGTAGCCGGCGCGGCTGTAGCCGTCCTGACCCGCGCGAGGCATCGCGGTCAGCCACACGAGCACGTACCGCGTCTTGACCGGCTTGTCGGCCTTGATGCTCAGCGACGTACTCGTCGTGTCCGTCTTGGCGCCGATCCGCTTCATGCCGTCCAGGGCGGACGGGCTGGGGCTGAGTGAATCCGAGGCGTACAGCGCGACCGTGGTGTGGTCGCCCTCGTAGCGGAACTTTATCGACGCCGTCGACACATCCTGGGCGGAACCGAGGTCGTACACAATGCCCACACCCGGCTTTATGACGATCTTGGGGCCGTCGATGAAGGTGTGAGTGCGCCAGTAGGACGAGCTGTCGTCGTCGTACGTCTTGCCGACCTCCCCCGGGGCCTGGGCGTCGCCCGAGGCGACGAACTCCTTGGCTCCGGCGATGCTGATCGGTTTGGCGATCTTCTTTTCGCCCTTGCCGCCGTCGTCGTCCGTGGTGTGGGTCTCCTCCGTCCCGCTGGAGTTGCCCCGGTCCATGAGGGCGTCCGCGAGCTGCCAGCTGCCGAGACCCAGAGCGGCGATCAGCAGTGCCGAGACGGCCCACTTCAGAGCCTTTCCGGTACGACTCTGCAGTGGAGGCGGCGGTGTGGGGATCACCTGCGTGGCACCGGGCGCGGCGGAGCGGCCGTAGGTGCCCTGCTGGTAGGTGGTGCGCTGGTACTCCGGCGGCGCGGTGAACGCGGGCTCCGGCGGGCGGATCTTGGGCATCTCCCCGATGGCCTTCACCAGGTCCTCCGGCGTGGTGCACGGGGGCTCCTGGCGGGACGCGGTGGCCCCGTCGTTGGCGAGCGCGCGCATGGCGAGCTCGGAGAGACCGCGGTGGACGCCGGCCTTCACCTGGTCCGGCGCGATGAGCCCGACGTCCTTGGGCAGCCCGGCCAGGCCGTAGGCGTCGTTCTCGTACGGCCACCGCTGCGTCAGGGAGGCGTACAGGAGCGCGCCGATCGCCTCGGCGTCGGTGCGCTGCGGGGTGTCGGAGGTGATCCCGCGCAGCGCCGCGTTCACCGCGAGGCCGCGGATGCGCCACTGGCCCGTGGAGGTGCGCAGCACGGCGCTCGGCGTGAGCCGCAGATGCGCGAGGCCTTCGCGGTGCGCCGCGGCCATGGCGTGCGAGACCTGCGTGACCATGTCGTACGCGTCGTGCGCCTCGAGCGGGCCCACCGCGAGCAGCGTGGTCAGCTCGGTGGCGTCGGGCAGCCACTCGTGGACCACGTAGACGAGATCGTTCTCCTCGACCGCGTCCAGGACCTGGACGAAGCGGGGATCGCCGAGCAGCGCCGACGAACGGGCGGCGGCGAGTACCGAGCGTGCCCGCGGATGGTCGGCGGGCAGCAGGTGCACGCCGACGGCGCGGCGCAGCTTCTCGTCCACCGCGCGCCAGCTGCTGAAACCGTCCAGACGTGTGACGCACTCTTCGAGCCGATAGCGCCTGGCGAGCTTGTGCCCGCTGTGCAGCTCGGGAGGTGATGTCTTACCGGGGCTCACGTGCGTGCCCGTCTCCGCGGTGTCCACAGGCGTCCCTGACGCCGTGCTGTCCCGCTGCCCGCTGTCGACCACACCGTCGGTCGTGGCTCGCTCCGCCTTGTCCGCTTTGGCGGTCAGCGGTTCGTCCCCGCCGTTGTCGGCCACGTCGACGGCAGCCGTGCTCCGTTCCGCCACCGTCGTTCCTGCCTCCCCATCCGTTGCACTCACTGCGACGCCAAAGCCAATTGTGCCCACAGTCCGGCGCTATGCACGACACGCAGTGGTCGCCGATGGTTGTGCGCACTTCGGGCCGAGTCAGCGACCGAGACGGCCACGGACCATTCCGACCAGTGAATTGAGTTCTTCGATTCGCATCTTGCGGGCCGCTACGTAGAAGACACCGAGCAGCGCCACCGAGCCCACGAGCAGCGCCGCGATCGAGCCGAGCACGCCGTGGCCGAGGGCCTTGGTGAGCGCGTACCCGATTCCACCGCTGATGACCGTAGCGGGTACGGACGCCAGGCAGAGCCGCGCGTACGTACGAACGACGTTCGCACCGTCCAGGTCGCCGCCGAGCCGCTTGCGCAGCCGCCGCCACGCGACACCGACGCCGATCGCGTAGGCGAGACCGTACGAGAGGGCCATGCCGACGACGGCCCAGCGGGCGGGCAGGATCACGTAGCACAGGGCGGACGCGGCGGCGTTGACCGCGGCGACGATCACCGTGTTGTAGAAGGGCGTGCGGGTGTCCTCGTACGCGTAGAAGCCGCGGAGGACGACGTACTGCACGGAGTACGGGATCAGGCCGAGAGCGAACGCCATGAGGATGTAGCCCATGGACTGTGCGGACTCGATGCCGCTGGAGCCGAAGAGCAGGGTGCACATCGGGATGCCGAGCGCCACGAACATGAACGCGACGGGGACGATCGCCACGGCCGAGGTGCGCAGGCCGGAGGAGATGTCGTCGCGGACCGCGCCCGAGTCGCCGTCGTGGGCGGAGCGGGAGATGCGCGGCAGCATCGCGGCCATGACCGAGACGGTGATGATCGCCTGCGGCATGCCCCAGATCAGCTGGGCGTTGGAGTAGCCCATGATGCCGGTGCCGTCCACGGGGGACGCCTTGCCCGCCGCGGTGGCGAGCTGGGTGACGACGACGACGCCCGCCTGGTTGGCGAGGACGAACAGCACGGTCCACTTGGCGAGCTTGACGGCCTTGCCGAGGCCGTGGCCCTTCCAGTCGAACCGGAGCCGGAAGCGGAAGCCGGTCTCACGCAGGTACGGGATCATCGCCAGCGACTGCACGACCAGGCCCAGCAGGGTGCCGATGCCCAGGAGGGTGACAGCCTCGTCGGGGATGGTCTTGACCGCCATCTCCGTCTGCGACCAGGGGCCGTAGACCCACAGGAACATGCCGAACGTGAAGATCATGACGATGTTGTTGAGGACCGGGGTCCACATCATCGCGCCGAACTTCCCGCGGGCGTTCAGGATCTGGCCCATGACCACGTGCACGCCCATGAAGAAGATCGTGGGCAGGCAGTAGCGGGCGAAGGCGATGCCGACCCGGTTCGCGTCCGGGTCGCTGGCCACCGGGTTCGACATCAGGTGGATCAGCAGCGGTGCCGCGAAAACCACGAGCGCCGTGATGACCGCGAGCACCACCATCACCAGCGTGAGCAGCCGGTTGGCGAAGGCCTCGCCGCCGTCCTCGTCGTCCTTCATGGCGCGCACCAGCTGCGGCACGAACACCGAGTTGAGGCCGCCGCCGACGGTCAGGATGTAGATCATCGTCGGCAGCGTGTACGCGACGGTCCAGGTGTCACCGAGCAGGCCGGCGCCGAGCGCCGCGGTGATCACCATCGTGCGGACGAAGCCGGTGAGGCGGGAGACGAGCGTGCCCGCCGCCATCACCGCGCTCGACTTCATGAGGCTGGAGGCGCGGCCGCCCTTCTTGGGGGCCGCGGGAGCGGGCGCGGCGGCCGGCGGCGGGACGGGCACCGTGGCCTGGCCGAGGACCTGGGTCGGGTCGTCGACGGGCTGCGGGGCCGGCGCCCGGCCACCGCTGTAGCCGGGCTGCTGGTCGCGGAAGAGGTGCGCGAAGGCGTCCGGCTCGTGCCGCTCCTCGCTCGCCTGCGTCACCAGGTCGTCGACGCCCACGAACTGCGTCGTCCGCGCGTCGTCGCCGTACGGCAGGTACTGCGTGGGGCCCTCCGGCTCCGGCGGCGGCGTCTGAGCCCACACGCGCGGGTCCGGCTGGTACTGGTTCGCGGGCGGCGCGTAGAGCGGCTGCTGCGCCTGGTACGTGCCCGGGGGCGGCGGCGGGTGCGCGGCACGGTCGTACAGCGCCTCGCCGACCGGGTCCTGCGCGGTCAGGTCCTGCCCGCGGTACGGATCCTGGTCATAGGCGTCCTGGACGTACGCGTCCTGCGGGTACGCGTCGGGACCCGGCTGGGGCGGCGGGACCTGCCCGCCGGCACCGTGTGAGCCGGTGTACGGGTGGCCGTCGCCCGAGGCGGAGCCGCCCGAGCCCTGGCCACGATCACCGTCGTACGGCGCGTTCATGGTTACCCCACCTCATCGTCCCCGGCCCACCGGCCACGACATCGCTCAACGGTCCACTCTCTCACCCGTGCCCGACGGGGCCGTGCTTTCGGAAGCGGTGTCAGCCATCGGGTCACTCGGCTGCTGCGGGACGTCTGCCCGTGCGGGGGATGCCGCGTCGTCCTCGGGCTTCTCCTGCGCTGCCGATTCCGCGTCGTCCCGCGGGCCGTCCGAGTCATCGGAGCCGTCCGCGGCGTCCGTGCCTTCCGTACCCGGCTCTTCGGGCTCGTCGGCTTTCTCGGCGGCGGCGCGCTTGCGCTGGGTGTACATGCGGAACCCGGCCAGCACCAGCAGCAGGACGCCGCCGGCGATGACGAGCATCACGGTCGGCGTGACCTCGGTGACGTCGACCTGGAAGGCGATCTGCTTGCCGTACGGCTGGTTGTCCTCGGTGAGGAGCTGGGCGTAGACCCACACGGGCCCGGTCGCCTTGGCCGTGGTGGTGAACTTCACGGACTGGCTGTGGCCACTGGTGATCGTCACCTCCTGGTCCTGGGAGGCGCCGTCACCGATCTTCAGACGGGTGCCGTTGTCGGACGTGAGCCGCAGCTTGAGGTGGTCGACGTCCTGCCACAGATTGTTCTGCACCGACACCGGGATGGTCGCGCTGCGTCCGGAGAGCTTCACCTCGGACTTGTCGATCAGCGACACCTGCTCGGTGAGGCCGGACAGATACTCCGAGACGCCGGTGCGGAAGCCGTCCGACTCCGCGGTCCTGCCGCGCCAGGAGGTGGACATCTCCCGGTCCACGGCCCGCCCGAACGGCGTCACCACACGCGACTCGTCGGTCAGGACGACCTTGAAGTTCTCCAGCTCGCGCTGGGTGGCCTGGATCTGCTCGAAGGCCGCCTGCGGCAGCTCCTGCTTGCGGAGCTTCGAGGGGTATGCGCGGGTGGACGGCACACGGGTCGTCGCGCCCGGGTCCGGCTTCGCCGAGGCGGTCGCGGACAGGCTCTGCGACTGTGTCCAGGTGCCGCCCTGGAGCTCCGCCACGGCCTTGGCCATCGTCTGGGCCTGGCTGGCCGTGGGCGTGCGCTGCGGGGCGATGAGGGCGGTGCGCGCGCGGTCCGTCTGCCGGTCGAGCATCAGGCTCTGCGCGAGGAACTCCTGCACGGCGAGCGTGGAGCGCTCGGCGCTCGTCATGTCGCCCTGGAACGCAGTCGACAGCCGCGCGTCGGCGACCACCGCGGTGGTGCCGCCGCCGATGGGCCGCGCGGCGGACGGCGTGTACGAGAGGCTGTCGGACTCCCCGAGACTGTCGCTGCGCGTGATGATCTTGTTGGCGCCGGCGGACGTGGCGACCTTGACGATGTCCCGGTCGACGGCGCCCTCGACGGGCCACGCGTAGGACGCGTCCGGCGTCACGTGGAGGATCGTGTCCACGGCCTTCACGGCGGCGTCCGTGGCGTCCTTCAGGTGGCTCAGCGAGCCGGTGACCTTCGTGCCGTTGTGGGCCAGCGAGGCCAGGTCGGGGTCGGCGAACGGCAGCGTGACCACCTTCCGGTGCTGCACCGCGGCCTGGAGGTCCTTCAGCCATTCGTTGGCGACGGCCTGGTGCCTGCCCGAGGTGAGCCTGCCGTTGGCGCCCTTGACCTTGTACGCCTCCGTCATGGCGTCGACCGAGGCGAGCAGATCGGGGTCGATCACCCAGGTGACGTCCAGCGAGCTGCCGAGCGCCAGCATCTGCTGGAGGCGGCCACCCGGAGCGATCTCCTCGGCGAGGTCGTCGTTGCCGAAGACGGCGGTCTGCGTCTCGTTCGTCCCCGTCTCGGCCGTGAGGCCGGTCTCGGAGATCAGCGGCCACAGGACCGTCGTCTTCGTCTTCGTACCGGCGGCGTCGGGCTGCCAGGGCAGGAACGTCCGCTGGATGCCGAGCGTCTGCTGGTACGGGGCGGCCGCGGTCTGCCCCATGAGGGCGGCGCTGATCTGGTAGACCCCGTCGGCGCCCAGGTTCAGCGCCTTCACGGGGACGGACAGCGTGAAGTCCTGGGTGACACCGGGCTCCAGCTTCGCGAACTTCTCCGCGTACTTGCTCGCGACCTCGGAGCCGTCCGGAGTGCCCCCCGTCCCGTTCTTCGCCGCCTCGTCCACCGCCGTGCGTCCGCCGTACGACGTGCCGACCCGCAGGCCGATGTGCGCGTCGGTGACGGTCTGCCTGCCCTCGTTGGTGACCTTGCCCTTGATGGTCAGGGTGTCGCCGTCGACCGGTGCGCTCGGCGACAGCTCGTTCACCGCCACGTCGACCGTTCTCGTGCCGGTCGCCGCCGCGGCGGCGACGGCTGGGGTCTCGGCCTGGGCGGGCAGGGCGCCGACCAGGAGTGTGGGCGCCGCGAGCAGCGGCGCCGCGGCGAGCAGGGCTCCCGTGCGCCGCAGCAGTCGGCGGGCAGGTGAGGGACTCATCCCTGGGTAGTCTGCCGCCTCGGCCACGCGCTCGTCCGTCCCTCGTCGTCGTCAGTGGTCGCAGATGTGTCCACGCATCGTAACGAGCAGGGCTGTGCCTGAGTGCCTGGGTCCGCCCCACAAGATCGTGCAGCCAGGGTAGGGGGCCGCATTCGTGAGGACGCCTCGGCCCCGGCTAACGGTTCGGCCCGGGCGCTGAGAGCCACGTACCCTGTCCTGTTGTGCCGAACGCCAATGAAGACAACCCCAGTGCCCTGAGCCAGGTACAGCACCGCGCGGTCAGCGAATTGCTGCGCGTCTCGCCTGTCGCAGACGACCTCGCCCGCCGATTCCAGGAGGCCGGGTTCTCTCTCGCCCTGGTCGGCGGTTCGGTCCGGGACGCACTGCTCGGCAGGCTCGGCAACGATCTGGACTTCACCACCGACGCCCGCCCCGAGGACGTTCTCAAGATCGTCCGGCCGTGGGCCGACGCGGTCTGGGAGGTCGGGATCGCCTTCGGCACCGTCGGCTGCCAGAAGGACGCCCGTGTCGACGGTGTGGACCAGAGCTTCCAGGTCGAGGTCACGACGTACCGCTCCGAGGCGTACGACCGCACCTCCCGCAAGCCCGAGGTGTCGTACGGCGACTCGATCGAGGAGGACCTCGTCCGCCGGGACTTCACCGTGAACGCGATGGCCGTCGCGCTCCCGGAGAAGGACTTCATCGACCCGCACGGCGGACTTCAGGACCTGGCCGAGCGCGTCCTGCGCACCCCGGGCACCCCCGAGGCCTCCTTCTCCGACGACCCACTGCGGATGATGCGGGCCGCCCGCTTCGCCGCGCAGCTCGACTTCGAGGTCGCTCCCGAGGTCGTCGCCGCGATGACGGCGATGGCCGACCGGATCGAGATCGTCTCCGCCGAGCGCGTCCGGGACGAGCTGAACAAGCTGATCCTCTCGGCGCACCCGCGCAAGGGCCTCACCCTGCTCGTCGACACCGGCCTGGCCGAGCGCGTCCTGCCCGAGCTGCCGGCCCTGCGTCTGGAGCGCGACGAGCACCACCGTCACAAGGACGTCTACGATCACACGCTGATCGTCCTGGAGCAGGCGATGGCGCTGGAGACCGAAGGCCCGGACCTGACGCTGCGCCTCGCGGCCCTGCTGCACGACATCGGCAAGCCCCGCACGCGCCGCTTCGAGAAGGACGGCCGGGTCTCCTTCCACCACCACGAGGTGGTCGGCGCCAAGATGACGAAGAAGCGCATGACCGCGCTCAAGTACTCCAACGAGCTGGTGAAGGACGTCTCCCGTCTCGTCGAGCTGCATCTGCGCTTCCACGGCTACGGCACCGGTGAGTGGACGGACTCCGCCGTACGCCGCTACGTGCGCGACGCCGGGCCGCTCCTGGGGCGGCTGCACAAGCTGACCCGTTCCGACTGCACGACCCGCAACAAGCGCAAGGCGAACACGCTCTCGCGGGCCTACGACGGCCTGGAGGAGCGCATCGAGCGTCTCCAGGAGCAGGAGGAGCTGGACTCGATCCGTCCGGACCTGGATGGCAACCAGATCATGGAGACTCTGGGTGTGACCCCTGGGCCGGTGATCGGCCAGGCCTACAAGTTCCTGCTCGAACTGCGGCTGGAGAACGGGCCGATGGAGCATGAAGCGGCGGTCGCGGCGCTCAAGGAGTGGTGGGCGAGTCAGGCCCAGGACTGACGCGCTCTTCTGTGATGGCGGGGCTCTGTTTCACGTGAAACAGAGCCCCGCTTGCATCGAGGGGCGCGGTTGTTTCACGTGAAACGACGGCCGCGCATCGTCAGCGCGACAGCGGCGTAGACCGACGCCACCAGGACCACGAGCGGAACCGAGCGCCCGTCGGGCGGCAGCATCAGCGCCGCCACTCCGGCGGCGGCGACGAACGACGCGTTGAAGAGAACGTCGTAGACGGAGAAGATCCGGCCGCGGAATCCGTCGTCGACGGACGACTGCACGACGGTGTCGGTGGCGATCTTGGCGCCCTGTGTGGTCAGTCCCAGGACGAAGGCGGCGACCATGGTCGGTCCCGGCTCGAAGGGCAGTCCCAGGGCGAGTTCCAGAACGGCGGCGACACCGGCACAGATCGCCATCCAGCCGCCCGGACCGAAGCGCCCCACGGCGGCGGGGGTGACGACAGCGGCGACGAAGAACCCTGCCCCCGAGATCCCCACCGCCGTGCCGAGCAGCGCCAGACCCCGTGCATCCGTGGACGACCACGCGTACCGGCACAGCATCAGCACCATGACGAGCAGGGCGCCGTAGCAGAACCGCATGGCCGTCATCGCGGCCAGAGCGCGCGCGGCGGCCGGGCGGGAGGCGAGATGCCGCACGCCGGAGGCGAGGTCCCGCGCCGCACCGGACAGTGCGGAGGCGAGGCGTGGCCGCACCAGCTCGGGATCCGGCCCCAACAGCTGTACGTCCATGCGCAGCGAGGCGAGGGCCGCGCAGAGGTAGAGGAAGGCGCCCAGCAGCACGACGGCCGCGTCCGAGTCCGAGGCGACGAGGCGCACCACGAAGGCCAGGCCGCCGCCCACGGTCGCGGCGAGCGTCCCCGCGGTCGGTGAGAGCGCGTTGGCGGTGACAAGACGGTCGGTGTCGACCACGCGCGGGAGGGCGGCCGAAAGACCCGACAGAACGAAACGGTTGACCGCGGTGACGCAGAGCGCGGAGGCGTAGAAGAGCCAGTCCGGCGCCTGGCTCAGCATGAGCCCGGCCGTCGCGGAGGCGAGCACGACGCGAAGGAGGTTGCCGTAGAGGAAGACCTGGCGACGCCGCCAGCGGTCCAGCAGGACGCCCGCGAACGGTCCCACGAGGGAGTAGGGCAGCAGCAGGACGGCCATGGCGGAGGCGATCGCCGCGGGAGAGGTCTGCTTCTCCGGGGAGAAGACCACGTAGGTGGCGAGCGCGACCTGGTAGACGCCGTCGGCCCCCTGGGACAGCAGCCGCAGGGTGAGCAGGCCCCGGAAGTCACGCAGACACAGCAGGACGCGCAGGTCACGGACGACAGCCATGGGGCACAGCCTCACATACGAGGAAGGCCCCCGGCGCACGAGAGTGCGATCCAGGGGCCTCACCAGCCTCGGGCGGCAGATGCTTCACCGTTTCACGTGAAACATCCGGGCCGGCCGTCAGGAGAAGTCGGCGCTCAGCGCTCGACCTCGCCCTTGATGAACTTCTCGACGTTCTCGTAGGCCTCGTCGTCGAAGTACTGAACCGGCGGGGACTTCATGAAGTACGAGGACGCGGAGAGGATCGGGCCGCCGATGCCGCGGTCCTTGGCGATCTTCGCGGCACGCAGGGCGTCGATGATGACACCCGCGGAGTTCGGGGAGTCCCAGACCTCGAGCTTGTACTCGAGGTTCAGCGGGACCTCGCCGAAGGCGCGGCCCTCGAGGCGGACGTACGCCCACTTGCGGTCGTCGAGCCACGCGACGTAGTCGGACGGGCCGATGTGGACGTTCTTCTCGCCCAGCTCGCGGTCGCGGATCTGCGAGGTGACGGCCTGCGTCTTCGAGATCTTCTTCGACTCGAGGCGGTCGCGCTCCAGCATGTTCTTGAAGTCCATGTTGCCGCCGACGTTGAGCTGCATGGTGCGCTCAAGACGGACACCGCGGTCCTCGAACAGCTTCGCCATCACGCGGTGCGTGATGGTGGCGCCGACCTGCGACTTGATGTCGTCGCCGACGATCGGGACGCCCGCCTCGGTGAACTTGTCCGCCCACTCCTTGGTGCCGGCGATGAAGACCGGGAGAGCGTTGACGAACGCGACCTTGGCGTCGATGGCGCACTGCGCGTAGAACTTCGCCGCGTCCTCGGAACCGACGGGCAGGTAGCAGACGAGAACGTCGACCTGCTTGTCCTTGAGGATCTGGACGACGTCGACCGGGGCCTCGTCGGACTCCTCGATCGTCTCGCGGTAGTACTTGCCGAGACCGTCGAGCGTGTGGCCGCGCTGGACCTGGACGCCCGAGTTCGGGACGTCGCAGATCTTGACGGTGTTGTTCTCCGAGGCGCCGATGGCGTCCGAGAGGTCGAGGCCGACCTTCTTCGCGTCGACGTCGAACGCGGCGACGAACTCGACGTCACCGACGTGGTAGTCGCCGAACTGGACGTGCATGAGGCCGGGGACCTTGGTCTCCGGGTCAGCGTCCTTGTAGAACTCGACGCCCTGCACCAGCGAGGCGGCGCAGTTGCCCACGCCGACGATGGCTACGCGAACCGAACCCATTCCGGTTGCTCCCTGTGTGTACTGGTGAAGTCCTGAGCGGACTTCACATGGCGGTGTCATCGGACGGATCCGGCCGGGTGCTGTCCCGATGCCGGGGCAGGCCGCCCGTCTCTCCAGATGTGTCCTGCTGAGCTGCGCTCTCCGGGCCGGACCGTCGTTGGTCGCGTCCAGCGCGCTCGCTCTCGATGAGCTCGTTCAGCCAGCGCACTTCGCGCTCCACGGACTCCATGCCGTGCCGCTGCAGCTCAAGCGTGTAGTCGTCCAGGCGCTCCCGCGTGCGGGCGAAAGAGAGGCGCATCTTTTCGAGGCGCTCCTCCAGCCGGCTGCGACGGCCCTCGAGGACGCGCATCCGCACATCGCGCGACGTCTGCCCGAAGAAGGCGAATCGCGCGGCGAAGGTCTCGTCCTCGTATGCATCGGGGCCGGTCTGCGCGAGCAGCTCCTCGAAGTGCTCCTTACCTTCCGCCGTCAACCGATAGACGATCTTGGCGCGACGCCCTGAGAGTGGTGCGGCAGGGGCGTCGTCGGGACCGGGACCCGATTCCTCGATCAACCAGCCGTTGGCGACCAGCGTCTTGAGGCAGGGATACAGCGTCCCGTAACTGAAGGCACGGAAGACCCCCAGCGACGTATTGAGTCGTTTGCGCAGCTCATAGCCGTGCATCGGGGACTCGCGGAGCAGTCCGAGTACGGCGAATTCGAGGATGCCGGAACGTCGGCTCATCGTCGCCTCCTCACTGTCGCGGGCCCATGTATCGACTCTTTATGTCGTGCTGATGTATCGGCTCGATACATCTCGACGATAGAACGACCCTGCGACTCCGACAAGAGGGATCACGGTGAACGGCGTCACATCACCGATTCGCACGAAGTAACTTGCCTGTTTTGGGGTGAACTTCGGCCCTAGGTGGGTTTTGACGGTGCGTAGTCTGTCCGCCATGCAGACCACCGGGAACCGAGTGACGCCTGAGGGCGTCGTCGTCCCGGGTGCAGTACGGGTGAGCGCCGGAAGGGGCGCATCCGTACGTCGGGGGGACCGGAAACCAGCCGTCGTCCAGGCGCGCGTGCCGCGCCTGCCCGAGGAGTAGTCGTTCGATGAGCGAGCACCGTCGCAAATCGCCGCAGCCGCAGGGCGGCGGGCGTGCCGCGGCCCGTCGCGGAGCGTCCGGAGCACAGTCGGGCCGCCGCGCGGCACCGCGCGGCTCCACCGGTTCACCGTCCGATTCCTACGACGCCCCGAGGTCATCGGGTTCGTCCGAGGGCGGAACCGAAGATCGTCCCTGGGGCGGCCGCGCCGAAGCGCGCCGTGCCGCCCAGCGCACTGGTGGAGGAAGGCGCAGAGCCCCCGAGGGCGGTGGCCGCGGCGGAGCCGGTGGTGGCGGCCGTCGTGGCGGTGGCGGCGCCGGCGGCCCCGGCGGGCCGAACGGCCCGGGGCGTGGCAGGGGCCGTGGCTCCGGGCGCCAGGAGAAGAAGGGATTCATCGACTACCCGCGCGCCAACAAGGACGGCTGGCGCCGCTGGATGCCGTCCTGGCGACTCGTGTCGGGTCTGTGCGTCGGGTTCCTCGGGAGCCTGATGGCGGCCGCGGGCATCGCCTATGCGCTGGTCGACACCCCGACCGTCGCCGACACGGCCAAGGCCCAGAACAACGTCTACTACTGGTCCGACGGGACCCAGATGGTCGCGACCGGTGGTGAGACCAACCGGCAGATCATCAACTACGAGGACATCCCGGAGTCCATGCGCTTCGCCGTCATGTCGGCGGAGAACAAGACCTTCGAGACCGACAAGGGCGTCGACCCGATGGGTATCGCCCGCGCCGTGGTCAACATGGCCAAGGGCGGTCAGACGCAGGGTGGCTCGACGATCACCCAGCAGTACGTGAAGAACGCGATGCTGGACGACCAGTCGCAGACGGTGTCCCGCAAGCTCAAGGAACTGTTCGTCTCCATAAAGGTCGGCCGGACGGTCAACAAGAAGACGATCATGGCCGGCTACCTCAACACGGCGTACTACGGCCGCGGTGCCTACGGGATCCAGGCGGCGGCGCGCGCGTACTTCAACGAGAACGCGGTCGAACTGAACGAGAGCCAGACGGCATTCCTCGCGTCCGTGCTCAAGGGCGCGACCTACTACGACCCCGCGGGTTCCCCCGAGATCGACCCGATCAACGCGACCCGTGAGAAGAACACGGCACGCGCCAAGGCGCGCTGGAGCTGGATCCTCGGCGAAGAGGTGAAGGACGGACGGCTGACCGCCGCCAAGCGTGCCGACTTCATCGACAAGGGCTTCCCCAAGCTGAAGAGCCCGCGCTCCAACGCACAGCTGAGCGGCCAGATCGGCTACCTCGTCGACCTCGCCAAGGCCTACGTCATCAACAACAGCAACGGCCGGATCACGGCGAACGCCCTCCAGCAGGGCGGCTACGAGATCCACACCACCTTCGACAAGAAGAAGGTGAAACAGCTCGAGACCGCGGTGAAGAAGGTCCGCAAGGAGAGCATCAAGCCGGACCAGCGGGAGAAGGACAAGTACGTCCAGTTCGGCGGCGCGTCGGTGGATCCCAAGGACGGCGCGATCAAGGCCATCTACGGCGGCGCCGACGCCACCAAGCACTTCACCAACAACGCCGACGTGACGGGTGCCCAGGTCGGCTCGACCTTCAAGCCCTTCGTCCTGGCGGCCGCCTTCAAGTACGGCGTGCGGGACCCGGACCAGGGGCCGGAGCAGCCCGAGAGCGCGCGCACCATCGTCTCGCCGAAGAGTCTCTACAGCGGCAAGAACAAGCTGAAGATCCAGACCTACGACGGTGCGGTGTGGAAGGACAAGGAGGGCAAGGAGTGGCTGCAGACCAACGACGGCGGCGACTCCATCAACCCTCCGAGCTACCAGATCGACCTGCGTGAGGCGATGCGGCAGTCCGTGAACTCCGCCTATGTGCAGCTGGGCATGGACGTCGGACTGGACAAGGTGAAGGAGTCCGCGCTGAGGTCGGGCCTGCTGGAGAACAGCTTCGCCAGTGCCAACTACCCGTCCTTCTCCCTCGGCACCTCGGACCCGAGCGCGATCCGCATGGCCGGCGCCTACGGCACCTTCGCGTCGAGCGGGCAGCAGAACGACCCGTACTCGGTGACGGAGGTCTACAACAAGGGCGAGCGGATCTACCGGCACGAAAAGAAGTCCACGGCTGCCTTCGACGCGAACCTCGCGAACAACGTGACCGACGTCCTCAAGACGGTCGTCGACAAGGGCACGGGTACGGCGGCTCAGCTGCCGGGCCGCGACGTGGCCGGCAAGACCGGTACCACCGACGGCAACAAGTCCGCCTGGTTCGTGGGCTACACCAAGCAGTTGTCCACGGCGATCACGATGTACCGCATGGACGACAACGAGAACTCCAAGAACCGCAAGTTCCTCGAGATGTACGGAACGGGTGGTCAGGACAAGATCCACGGTGCGTCGTTCCCGGCGGAGATCTGGCACGACTACATGGCGCAGGCCATGCAGGGCCAGAAGTACGAGACCTTCGACGCCCCGCAGCCCATCGGCAAGATCGTCGGCGAGACGGCCAGCCCGACCCCGTCGCCGTCGATCTCCGCGCCGCCGTCCTCCTCGGCCCCGGCCTCTCCGTCGCCGAGCGAGACCTCGGCCGATCCGTCCCCGTCCCCCAGCGAGACCTGCAACAAGTGGACGGACTGGAACTGCAACGACGACGGTGGGACGACCGGCGGCGCCGACGGTGGTGCCGACGGCGGGACGTCGACGTCGCCCTCGCCCACCGAGAGTTCGGGAGACACGAGAGGCAACCAGAATGGTGGGAGCCTCTTCGGAGGAACCGGCTAGCCCGCATTGTCATGACACACCGTGTTTCACGTGAAACGCTGCGTGACGCACGGCAGGTGAGGGCCGTCGCACCGATCGGGTGCGGCGGCCCTCGCCCCGTTCTCAGCCGCGTACGGCAGGATGTGCGGCATGCCCAGTGCAGAGACCACGCGTGTGAACCCGCAGCAGCCGGAGCCCGTACGGCCGACCAGAGAGGACGAGGTCGCCGCGGCCGGCAGCGAGTTCATCGGCGGACCCGTCGGGCGCCGAGCGCTGCTCGGCGGCTCCTGGTGGACCCCCGTACGCGTCGTCGTGCTCGTCATGCTCGGCATGTTCGCGCTCGGCATGGTGCAGAAGTTCCCCTGCTACGACGGCTCCTGGTTCTACGGCGCGAGCTCCCAGTACACGCACGCGTGCTACTCGGACATTCCGCACCTCTACCAGGGGCGCGGCTTCGCCGACGGCCTCGTGCCGTACTTCGACAAGCTGTCCGGCGACATGGACTACCTCGAGTACCCGGTTCTCACCGGTGTGTTCATGGAGGTCGCCTCCTGGCTGACGCCCGGCAGCGGAAGCATCCAGCACCAGGAGCAGGTGTACTGGATGGTCAACGCCGGGATGCTGATGATCTGCGCGGCGGTCATCGCCGTGTGCGTCGCCAGGACCCACCGCAGGCGCCCCTGGGACGGCCTCCTGGTCGCTCTGGCGCCCGCGTTCGCGCTGACGGCCACCATCAACTGGGATCTCTTCGCAGTGGCCCTCACAGCGGCCGCGATGCTGATGTGGTCGCGCGGCCGCGCCCTCGCCTTCGGCATCCTGCTCGGGCTCGCGACCGCCGCCAAGCTCTATCCCTTCCTGCTGCTCGGCCCGCTGCTCGTGCTGTGCTGGCGGGCGGGCAAGTGGCGGGACTTCGGGATCGCGACGCTGGGCGCGGTCGTCTCGTGGCTGGCCGTGAACCTGCCGGTGATGATCCTGGCGCCCGAGGGCTGGTCGAAGTTCTACACGTTCAGCCAGGAACGCGGTGTCGACTTCGGCTCGTTCTGGCTGATCCTCTCCCAGCACATGGACACGCCGCTCGACACGGACGTGGTCAATACGCTGGCCACGGCGCTGGTGGCGCTCTCCTGCCTCGGCGTCGCGGCACTGACGCTCACCGCTCCGCGACGGCCGCGCTTCGCGCAGCTCGCCTTCCTGGTGGTCGCCGCCTTCATCCTCACCAACAAGGTCTACTCGCCGCAGTACGTACTGTGGCTGATCCCGCTCGCCGCCCTGGCCCGGCCCAAGTGGCGGGACTTCCTGATCTGGCAGGCCTGCGAGGTCGCGTACTTCCTCGGGATCTGGCTGTACCTCGCCTACACGACCAGCGGTGACAAGCACCAGGGCCTGCCGACCGAGGGCTACCAACTGGCCATCGCCGTGCACCTGCTGGGCACGCTCTACCTGTGCGCCGTCATCGTGCGGGACATCTGGCTGCCCGAGCGGGACGTGGTGCGCAGGTCCGGGGACGACGACCCCTCGGGCGGCGTTCTGGACGGAGCGGAGGACGTCTTCGTCCTCGGGCTCGCGGCCCATCCCCCGCGGCACGCCGCGCACGACTGGGAGCAGCCGCCCACGGCGGTGGACTGGGGCAAGAGCTCCGACGGTTCACACTGACCGAACGGGAGACGCAAGGCGGGCCGGGCACTTCGTGAGTGCCCGGCCCGCCTTGCGTCTGTTCGTGTGCCGATCCGCCTCAGCGGTCCACGATCCGGTCGAACTGCGTGGTGGTGTGCCGCAGATGGGCCACCAGCTCCTCGCCGACCTTCGGCTCGGCCGCGTCCGACGGCACGAACAGGATCGACACCTGCATGTGCGGCGGCTCGGCGAACCAGCGCTGCTTGCCCGACCAGACGTAGGGCGCGAGGTTCCGGTTGACCGTCGCGAGGCCCGCGCGGGCGACGCCCTTGGCACGCGGCATGACGCCGTGCAGCGCCTTCGGGGCCTCCAGGCCCACGCCGTGCGACGTACCGCCCGCCACGACCACCAGCCAGCCGTCGGAGGCCGCCTTCTGCTGGCGGTAGCCGAAGCGGTCGCCCTTGGCGACGCGGGTGACGTCCAGGACGGCGCCGCGGTACTCGGTGGCCTCGTGGTCGCCGAGCCACAGGCGCGTACCGATGCGCGCGCGGAAGCGGGTCTGCGGGAACTGCTGCTGCAGCCGCGCCAGTTCCTCGGCCTTGAGGTGGCTGACGAACATGGTGTGCAGCGGCAGGCGGGCCGCGCGCAGCCGGTCCATCCAGCCGATGACCTCCTCGACGGCGTCCGAGCCGTCGGTGCGGTCCAGCGGCAGGTGGATCGCGAAGCCCTCCAGGCGTACGTCCTGGATGGCGTGGGCGAGCTGCGGCAGGTCCTGCTCGGTCACACCGTGCCGCTTCATGGAGGACATGACCTCGATGACGACGCGGGCGCCGACCAGGCCGTGCACGCCGTCCACGGAGGAGACGGAGCGGATGACGCGATCGGGCAGCGGAACCGGTTCTTCGCCGCGCCGGAACGGGGTCAGGACCAACAGGTCACCGCTGAACCAGTCCTTTATCCGGGCGGCCTCGTATGTGGTCCCCACGGCGAGGATGTCGGAGCCGAGGCGCGTGGCCTCCTCCGCCAGCCGTTCGTGGCCGAAGCCGTAGCCGTTGCCCTTGCAGACGGGGACGAGCCCCGGAAACTGCTCGAGCACGTGCTTGTGGTGTGCCCGCCAGCGCGCGGTGTCGACGTAGAGCGTGAGCGCCATGGCCGGTCCCGGAACCTTTCTCGTGGCTGCGGTGTAGCAGAGGTATGAGGAAACTTTGGAGCTACATGAATTGTGCCGGGTCCGCCGGGCAAACAGAGCGCTAAGTGCCGTGCCGGATCCTGAGGGGGCCGTTTCCGGCCCCGGTCAGCGCCGCGACATGTAGATGTCGAGCGCCTTGTGGAGCAGCTTGTTGAGCGGGAAGTCCCACTCGCCGAGGTACTCGGCGGCCTGGCCACCCGTGCCGACCTTGAACTGGATCAGGCCGAAGAGGTGGTCGGTCTCGTCGAGCGAGTCGGAGATGCCGCGCAGGTCGTAGACGGTGGCACCGAGCGCGTAGGAGTCGCGCAGCATCCGCCACTGCATCGCGTTCGAGGGCCGGACCTCGCGGCCGATGTTGTCGGAGGCGCCGTAGGAGTACCAGACGTGCCCACCGACGACGAGCATCGTGGCCGCCGACAGGTTCACCCCGTTGTGCCGGGCGAAGTACAGCCGCATGCGGTTGGGGTCCTCGGAGTTGAGGGCCGTCCACATGCGCTCGAAGTACGACAGCGGGCGCGGCCGGAAGTGGTCGCGCTCGGCCGTGATCTCGTACAGCCGCTGCCACTCGGCGAGGTCCTGGTAGCCGCCCTGGACGACCTCGACACCGGCCTTCTCGGCCTTCTTGATGTTGCGGCGCCACAGCTGGTTGAAGTTCTTGTGGACCTCTTCCAGGGAGCGGTTGGCGAGCGGCACCTGGTAGACGTAGCGCGGCTGCACGTCGCCGAAGCCGGCGCCGCCGTCCTCGCCCTGCTGCCAGCCCATGCGGCGCAGCTTGTCGGCCACCTCGAAGGCGCGGGGCTCGATGAAGTCGGCCTCGATGTCGCGCAGGCGCTTCACATCGGGGTCCTGGATGCCCTTCTTGATGGAGGGGGCCTCCCAGCGCCGGATGATCACCGGCGGGCCCATCTTCACCGAGAAGGCGCCCTGCTGCTTCAGATGCGCCAGCATCGGGCGCAGCCACTCCTCGAGGTTCGGCGCGTACCAGTTGATGACCGGGCCCTCGGGCAGGTACGCGAGGTAACGCTTGATCTTGGGCAGCTGGCGGTACAGGACCAGGCCCGCGCCGACCATCTCACCGGTCTTGTCGTCGAACCAGCCCAGGTTCTCCGAGCGCCATTCAGCCTTCACGTCGGCCCATGCCGGGACCTGCATGTGGCTCGCCGACGGCAGGCTCTGGATGTACGCCAGATGCTGCTCTCGGCTGATGGTCCTCAGGGTCAGGCTCATTCGGGGCGCTCCTCGGGCTGGTGTGTCCCCATGGATACAGGGGCTCCGGCTCTCGCGCCGAAGCCTACTGTGCCCCGTGAGCGCCTCGAATGGCTGTGTCGTAGGTAAGGCTTCGCGGGTTCCCCGGCTCAGCCGAGGACCCCGCCGAACAGGCCCCCGTGGGCCATGCCGATGAAGAAGCCGACGGCGGAGGCTCCCAGGCCCAGGATCAGGCCGAACCGCTCCCGGGTCGTCTCCGAGACGTACTGGCCGTAGGCCCCGGTGAAGATCCCGATGAGCCCGGCCCAGGAGCTGAGGAGATGGAGGTTGCTCCAGATCGAGGTGATGAGGGCGAGGATGCCGAGCACCGCGGTCACGTAGAGCAGGGTGTCGGGGAGGGGATGGGCCTTGCCGTCGCTGGCCAGAAGAGAGCCGGCGCTCGTGCTGTTGGGTCGCATTGCTTGTGCCATAGGGCACCTCCTGCGGAAGGCGGCGCATCGTAGCGCCGTACACACCCGATGTGTACAGACTGCGGTCGATCGCTGTCGGATTTCAACCGGAAGCCGGGGTGCGGGTAGTCTGTACCGTCTGCATCGGTGTCTGCCCACGTCCCGGCATGGGACGGGTACCCACTGATCCGGCACTGAACTGCACGGTTCTCCTTCGGAGGGCCGATTGTCAGTGGTGGCCGATACCGTTGCTCACGCATAACAACCCTCCTGCCACGGAACGACCGTGGCCGCTGAGTCCAAAGGAGGTGGGTTCCACATGCGTCACTACGAGGTGATGGTCATCCTCGACCCCGATCTGGAGGAGCGCGCTGTCGCCCCCCTGATCGAGAACTTCCTCTCCGTCGTCCGTGAGGGCAACGGAAAGGTCGAGAAGGTCGACACCTGGGGCCGTCGTCGTCTCTCGTACGAGATCAAGAAGAAGCCCGAGGGCATCTACTCGGTCATCGATCTGCAGGCTGAGCCCGCGATCGTCAAGGAGCTCGACCGCCAGATGAACCTGAACGAGTCGGTCCTCCGGACCAAGGTCCTCCGCCCCGAGACCCACTGAACCTCCCGGTTCAGCCACTCGGGATTCGAGTAGCAGCAAGCAGTCCGCAGCAAACCCGCCGAGAGGTACCCCATGGCAGGCGAGACCGTCATCACGGTCGTCGGCAATCTTGTCGACGACCCCGAGCTGCGCTTCACCCCCTCCGGTGCGGCGGTCGCGAAGTTCCGTGTCGCGTCCACTCCCCGCACCTTCGACCGGCAGACCAATGAGTGGAAGGACGGCGAGAGCCTGTTCCTGACCTGCTCGGTCTGGCGTCAGGCGGCGGAGAACGTCGCGGAGTCGCTCCAGCGAGGCATGCGCGTCATCGTGCAGGGCCGGCTGAAGCAGCGGTCCTACGAGGACCGTGAGGGCGTCAAGCGCACGGTCTACGAGCTGGACGTCGACGAGGTCGGCGCCAGTCTGCGCAGCGCCACGGCCAAGGTCACCAAGACCAGTGGCGGTGGCGGTGGCGGTCGCGGTGGCCAGGGCGGCTACGGCGGCGGCGGTGGCGGCGGCCAGCAGGGCGGCGGCTGGGGCGGTGGCTCCGGCGGCGGTCAGCAGCAGGGTGGCGGCGGCGGTGCTCCCGCCGACGACCCCTGGGCGACCGGTTCGCCCGCAGGCGGCGGCCAGCAGGGCGGCGGCGGTGGCGGCTGGGGCGGAAGCTCCGGCGGCTCCGGCGGCGGCTACTCGGACGAGCCCCCCTTCTAGGGACGCGCCCCTCGGGGCCGGGCTCGCACCCACACTTCTTGATCACACAGGAGAAACACCATGGCGAAGCCGCCTGTGCGCAAGCCTAAGAAGAAGGTCTGCGCTTTCTGCAAGGACAAGGTCACGTACGTGGACTACAAGGACACGAACATGCTGCGGAAGTTCATTTCCGACCGCGGCAAGATCCGTGCCCGCCGCGTGACCGGCAACTGCACGCAGCACCAGCGTGACGTCGCCACGGCCGTCAAGAACAGCCGTGAGATGGCGCTGCTGCCCTACACGTCCACCGCGCGATAAGGGAAGGGTGACCGAATAATGAAGATCATCCTGACCCACGAGGTCTCTGGCCTCGGCACCGCCGGCGACGTCGTCGACGTCAAGGACGGGTACGCCCGCAACTACCTGGTCCCGCGTGGTTTCGCGATCCGCTGGACCAAGGGTGGCGAGCAGGACGTGGCGCAGATCCGCCGCGCCCGCAAGATCCACGAGATCGCGACGATCGAGCAGGCCAACGAGATCAAGGCCAAGCTCGAGGCCGTCAAGGTCCGTCTGGCCGTCCGCTCCGGCGACGCCGGTCGTCTCTTCGGCTCCGTCACCCAGGCCGACGTCGCTTCGGCGATCGAGACCGCGGGTGGCCCGAAGGTCGACAAGCGTCGTGTCGAGCTGGGCTCGCCGATCAAGACGCTGGGCGCCCACGAGGCGACCGTGCGTCTGCACCCCGAGGTGTCCGTCAAGGTCAACGTCGAGGTCGTCTCTGCCTGAGCCCTGCCCTGAGCAGCGCTGAAGCGAGATGTGGGGCCGCACCCTTCGGGGTGCGGCCCCACACGCGTGTCAGGGTCCGGGTGGTGAGGTGCTGTCGGCGCGTACGGTTGCCGCGTTTCGCCGTTTCACGTGAAACGGGGAGCCGCGGCCGGTCAGCGCGTCGCGCCGGTGACGGCCCAGCGGCCGGAGCGGTAGCGGGCCCAGAGCGTCGCCATCCTGACCGCCATCATCAGCGTCATGGCTCCCCAGACCGCCGTGAGCCCGCCGCCCAGTACCGGGACCAGGAGCGCGACCGGTGTGAAGACCGCCAGGGTGATCAGCATGGCCCAGGCCAGATACGGGCCGTCGCCGGCGCCCATGAGCACCCCGTCGAGGACGAAGACGATGCCGCAGATGGGCTGGGACAGCGCGACCACGATGAGGGCAGGCAGCGCCGCGTCCTGAACGACCGGGTCGCTCGTGAACAGCGGGACGAAGAGGGGGCGCGTGACAACGACCAGCACGCCGAGCACGACTCCGGCAGCGATGCCCCACTGCACCATGCGGCGGCAGACGTCGCGGGCCCCTTCGGCATCGTCGGCCCCGAGATAGCGGCCGATGATGGCTTGCCCCGCGATGGCGATGGCGTCGAGGGCGAAGGCCAGCAGGCTCCAGAGGGACAGGATGATCTGGTGGGCGGCGACGTCCGCGTCACCGAGCCGGGCCGCGACCGCCGTGGCGATCATCAGGACCGCGCGGAGGGCGAGGGTGCGGATGAGGAGCGGGGTCCCTGCCTGGGCGCAGGCGCGTATGCCCGCCAGATCAGGGCGCAGCGAGGCGCCGTGACGGCGGGCGCCGCGGACGACCACCACCAGGTAGATCGCGGCCATGCCGAACTGGGCGATGACGGTGCCCCAGGCGGAGCCCGCGATGCCGAGTCCGGCGCCGTAGACCAGCGCGACGTTGAGCACGCCGTTGGCGACGAAGCCGGCGACGGCCACGTACAGCGGGGTCTTGGTGTTCTGAAGTCCGCGCAGGACACCGGTGGCGGCCAGGACCACGAGCATCGCGGGGATGCCGAGGGTGGAGATGCGGAGATAGGTGGTCGCGTAGGGTGCGGCGGTGTCCGAGGCGCCGAACAGGCTGACCAGGCCCGGTGCGGTGGGCAGGACGACCGCGATGACGGCGGCGCCCAGGAGCAGTGCGAGCCAGATGCCGTCCATGCCCTGCTGGATCGCGGCCCGGGTGTCGCCCGCGCCGACCCGGCGGGCGACGGCGGCGGTGGTGGCGTAGGCGAGGAAGACGAAGACGCTGACCGCGGTCGTCAGCAGGGCCGAGGCGACGGCGAGCCCTGCCAGCTGGGACGTGCCGAGATGGCCGACGATGGCGCTGTCGGCCATGAGGAAGAGGGGCTCCGCGACGAGTGCGCCGAAGGCGGGAACGGCGAGAGCCACGATCTCTCGGTCGTGCCGGCGTCTTGCGGCTTTGGGCGTCACGGGAGCCTGTGTCATGGGCACCAATCTAATCTTCCACAGGTAAGAGATGCAATCGCATTGAGACCCTTACTTCGAGCGGGTTCTCGTACGGTGTCGAACGTCGCTCGCAGAGATCTTGGGCCGACTGGGAAAGTTTTTCTCCTGCACAGCCGGTGGATGGGATACGTGCAGGTCAGACGGGTTGCGCAGGAATGGCTGAGGGCTTGTTCACAGGCCTGTCCACCGGGTCGTGCACAGGTTTTCCCCAGTTCTCCACAGGGAGAGGGTCGTCTTCCACAGAGCCTGTGGATAACCAGATTGGCTGACGGTGCAGACGCGCCTACGGTGGAGCGGCGCCCACTGTGTCCGCCGACCTCGGAAACCTGCACATATCCGACGCGTCAGAACCGGAGTTGGGCCCCGCATTTGTCAGTGTCGTGCCGTAGGAATGAAGGGCACGGCGAGGTCCGCTCGGCGGACGGGAGGAGGTGGCCCGGTGAGTATCTCCGAGCCGTTGGACGACCCCTGGGCCGACAGCGGTCCCAGCGATCGCCTGCCCCCTTCCCGGCCGCGGCGGAACGGCGGCCGCCAGGGTGACCAGCACGAGCGGGGCCGCGAGGACAGCGGCTGGGACGACGGGCCCGCCACGTTCGAGCGCGTACCGCCGCAGGATCTCGACGCCGAGCAGTCCGTGCTCGGCGGCATGCTGCTGTCCAAGGACGCGATCGCCGACGTCGTCGAGGTCCTCAAGGGCGCCGACTTCTACAAGCCCGCGCACGAAACGATCTTTCAGGCGATCCTCGACGTCTACGCCAAGGGCGAGCCGGCCGACCCGATCACCATCGCCGCCGAGCTGACCAAGCGCGGCGAGATCAACAAGGTCGGCGGCGCATCGTATCTGCACACCCTCGTCCAGACGGTCCCGACGGCGGCGAACGCCGAGTACTACGCGGAGATCGTTCACGAGCGGGCCGTCCTGCGTCGTCTCGTCGAGGCGGGTACGCGGATCACGCAGATGGGATACGCGGCCGACGACGACGTCGACGAGATCGTCAACAAGGCCCAGGCGGAGATCTACGCCGTCACCGAGCAGCGCACCAGTGAGGACTACCTCCCGCTCGGCGACATCATGGAGGGCGCGCTCGACGAGATCGAGGCGATCGGCTCGCGCAGCGGCGAGATGACCGGTGTGCCGACCGGCTTCACCGACTTCGACTCGCTCACCAACGGTCTGCACCCGGGTCAGATGATCGTCATCGCGGCCCGTCCCGCCATGGGCAAGTCGACGCTGGCGCTGGACTTCGCGCGCGCGGCGTCCATCAAGAACAACCTGCCCAGCGTCATCTTCTCCCTCGAAATGGGGCGCAACGAGATCGCGATGCGTCTGCTGTCCGCCGAGGCGCGCGTGGCTCTGCACCACATGCGCTCCGGCACGATGACCGACGAGGACTGGACGCGGCTCGCCCGCCGGATGCCCGAGGTCTCGGCCGCGCCGCTCTACATCGACGACTCCCCGAACCTGTCGATGATGGAGATCCGCGCCAAGTGCCGCCGCCTGAAGCAGCGCAACGACATCCGGCTCGTGATCATCGACTATCTGCAGCTGATGCAGGCCGGTGGCTCCAAGCGTTCCGAGAGCCGTCAGCAGGAGGTCTCGGACATGTCCCGAAACCTGAAGCTGCTGGCCAAGGAGCTGGAGGTGCCGGTGATCGCGCTCTCGCAGCTGAACCGTGGTCCCGAGCAGCGCACCGACAAGAAGCCGATGGTCTCCGACCTGCGTGAATCCGGATCCATCGAGCAGGACGCCGACATGGTCATCCTGCTGCACCGCGAGGACGCCTACGAGAAGGAGTCACCGCGCGCGGGCGAGGCCGACATCATCGTCGGCAAGCACCGAAACGGTCCGACGGCCACGATCACGGTCGCCTTCCAGGGCCACTACTCGCGCTTCGTGGACATGGCACAGACGTGATGCCACGCCGTCTGCCCTGATCCGCTGCTGGTGAAATCGGCTCGACGCGGGCGGATCACCACGGTGGACTGGGCGCATGACCTCACCCTCGCAAGAGCTGTTGCCCAGTACGCGTCGTGGCCTCCTGCACCGCATCGCCGTCGCCCAGAGCGAGGGACGCGCGCCCTCGCTCGTCGCCGCGGTGGCCCGGGACGGTGAGGTGGTGTGGGCCGGGTCGCGCACCTCGGTGGACGGGCACGGGCCCGATGAGCACGTGCAGTATCGGATCGGGTCGATCACCAAGACCTTTACGGCCGTGCTGGTGCTGCGGCTGCGCGATGAGGGGCTGCTCGATCTGAGCGATCCGTTGGAGAAGCACCTTCCCGGGACCGGTGCCGGTGACGTCACCGTGGCCGAACTCCTCGCGCACACCGGCGGGTTGGCGGCCGAAACACCGGGTGAGTGGTGGGAGCGATCGTCCGCCGCGCTGCGCCCGACCCTCGCCGATGTCCTCGGCGAGCGGCCCTTCCGGCATCCCGTCGGACGCCGCCACCACTACTCCAACCCCGGGTACACGCTGCTGGGTTCCCTGGTGGAGGCGGTGCGAGGCGTCACCTGGGAGGAGGCCCTGCGCGGGGAGATCCTCGAACCGCTCGGGCTGACCCGCACCGGCGTCCGGGCGCAGATGCCGCATGCCGGTGGCTGGGCCGTGCACCCGTACGCCGATGTGCTGCTGCCGGAGCCGAGCGAGGATCTCGGCCTGATGGCACCGGCCGGCCAACTGTGGTCCACAGCAAGGGACCTGGCGGTGTTCGCCGGCTTCCTCACCACGGGCGACGACCGGGTGCTGAGCGCGGATTCCGTGCGGGAGATGCGCACACCGGCCGCGCCGACCCTGCCGGGTGACTGGGAGACGACGTACGGCCTCGGTATGCAGGTGGCGCGGAGGGGCGGACGGGTCCTGGCCGGCCATACCGGATCGCTGCCCGGCTTCGTGGCGGGCCTGTGGCTGAGCGAGGAGGAGGGGCTCGCGGCCGTCGTCCTGGCCAACTGCACGTCCGGAGTGGCCTCGGGGACCGTGGCCGCCGAACTGCTGGGCATCGTCGCCGACGCCGAGCCGCGCATCCCCGAGCCGTGGCGGCCGCTGCCCGAGGTCGATCCGGCGGTGCTGGAGCTGGCGGGCCCCTGGTACTGGGGCACACAGATCGTGGCGCTGCGTCTGGCGGCGGACGGCGCCGTCGTGCTCGGGCCGGTGGCCGGCGGGGGGCGGCGCTCCCGGTTCAGGGCCAACGGTGACGGCACCTGGACGGGCCTCGACGGTTACTACGCGGGGGAGCCGCTGCGGGCGGTGCGGCGGCCCGACGGGTCGGTGAGCCACCTCGACCTGGGGTCGTTCGTCTTCACGCGACAGCCCTACGACGTGGATGCGCCGGTGCCCGGCGGAGTGGACCCGGACGGGTGGCGGGGGATTCCGGGCTGAAGCCTCCGGGGGCCGTTTCACGTGAAACGGCCCCTCAAACGGGCTTGATCACAGCTGTAGCTTGAACCCCACATGGGACGCCGTGAAGCCGAGCCGCTCGTAGAAGCGATGGGCGTCGGTGCGGGTGGCGTCCGAGGTCAGCTGCACCAACTGGCAGTCCTGACGCCGGGATTCGTCGACGGCCCAGTGGATGAGCTGCGTACCGAGCCCGCTGCCCCGCTCGTCGGAGTGGACGCGCACCCCCTCGATGATCGAGCGGGTTGAGCCCCTGCGGGAGAGCCCGGGGATGACAGTGAGCTGCAGGGTGCCGACGACCCGGCCCTCGCGGACGGCCACGACCAGGTGCTGGTTCGGGTCGGCCGCCAGTCGGGCCTGCGCGGCGAGGTACGGCGCCAGGTCGTCCGGTGACTCCCGCCGCGCGCCGAGCGTGTCGTCCGCCAGCATCGCGACGATCGCCGGTACGTCCTCGGCCGCGGCCGCCCTTATCTCAAGATCTCCCATGCCCGCAGCCTAGGGCCTGTCTTCAAACTCCCCTCGTCGCCCGGAGGGCGGCCCCGCGGCGTCTGGTGCGTGCTCTCGGCGCGCCGGGCGCAAGGCCTCGTACTGGACGTACTCGGCCTTGTGCCCGGTGGGGCGAGAGCGTGTGCCAGGCGTCGCGGGGCAGAGGGGAGTTTGAAGACAGGCCCTAGGGCTACGCGGGCACGCGCAGTTCTTCGACGGCCCTGACCAGCGGAACGAGCTCAGGGTCCTCGGCCGCGGTGTCGAGCGCCTCGCGCAGGGCGGCCTGGTTGGTCGGGCGGGCCTCTTCCAGGAGCTTCAGGCCCGCCTCGGAGACGTTGGTGTAGATCCCGCGCCGGTCGGTGGGGCACAGATAGCGCTGGAGCAGGCCGCGGTCCTCGAGCCGGGTGACCAGACGGGTCGTCGCGCTCTGACTGAGGACGACGGCGTCGGCCACCTGCTTCATCTGGAGATGCCCGCCCTCACCGTCGTGCTGGCGGCTCAGGACGTCGAGCAGTGAGTACTCGCGCACGCTCAGGTCGTGTCCGGCCTGGAGGGCGCGCTCGATGTGCGCCTCGATCCGTCCGTGGAGAAGTGAGAGGGCGCACCAGCCCTGGGAGAGGGCGGTGAGTGCGGGGTCTGTGGCGGTCATGGCTCGTGGATCCTCCGTCCCGGAGTGGATGCGTACCAGGGTAGTCGATGGATCGGGATTGCCCGCGTTTGCAATTAACCGGCGTCTGCAATTATTGTGAGGTCTCGTTAAGCGCACCCGCAACAAATCTGGGAAGGTGAACCCCCATGCCTCTCGCGCTTCTGGCCCTCGCGATCGGGGCCTTCGGGATCGGAACCACGGAATTCGTGATCATGGGACTCCTCCCACAGGTCGCGGGTGACTTCGGCGTCTCCATCCCGACGGCAGGCTTCCTGGTGACCGGCTACGCCCTCGGCGTGATGCTCGGCGCCCCGCTGATGACCGTCCTGGGCACCCGTGTCCCGCGCAAGCGGATGCTGATGGTGCTGATGGGCTTCTTCATCGTCGGCAACCTGCTCTCCGCCGTCGCGCCCGTCTTCGCCGTCATGCTGATCGGCCGCGTGGTCGCCTCGCTCGCCCACGGCGCGTTCTTCGGCATCGGCTCGGTCGTCGCCGCCGAACTGGTGGCGCCCGCCAAGAAGGCCGGCGCGATCGCCATGATGTTCACGGGCCTGACCGTGGCCAACGTCGTCGGCGTCCCGCTCGGCACCCTCATCGGCCAGTCCGTCGGCTGGCGTGTCACGTTCGCCGTCGTCGCCGCGCTCGGCGTCATCGGCCTCGCCGGAATCGCCAAGCTGGTACCCGACCTGCCCAAGCCCGAAGGCGTGCGCCTGCGCCACGAGGTGGCCGCCTTCAAGAACGTGCAGGTCCTGCTCGCCATGGCGATGACCGTGCTCGGCTTCGGCGGGGTCTTCGCGGCCATCACCTACATCACGCCGATGATGACCCACGTCGCCGGATTCGCGGAGGGATCCGTGACCTGGCTGCTCGTCCTCTTCGGGCTCGGCATGGTCGGCGGCAACCTCGTCGGCGGCCGGTTCGCCGACCGCGCGCTGATGCCGATGCTCTACGTGTCGCTGGGCGCTCTCGCCCTCGTCCTCGGGCTGTTCACGGTGACGGCGCACCACAAGGTCCTGGCCGCGATCACCATCGCCCTGATCGGCGCGCTCGGCTTCGCGACGGTGCCGCCGCTGCAGAAGCGGGTCCTCGACCACGCCTCCGGCGCCCCGACGCTCGCCTCGGCCGTCAACATCGGCGCCTTCAACGCCGGCAACGCCCTCTCCGCCTGGCTCGGCGGTCTGGTGATCTCCGCCGGGCTCGGCTACACCGCCCCCAACTGGGTCGGTGCCGCCCTCGCGGCGAGCGCCCTCGTCCTCGCGATCCTGTCGGCCTTCCTGGAGCGGCGCACGCCCGCCACGGTCCCGGCCGTCGAGGCCACCGCACAGCGGCCCGCCGAGCCGGCCCGCATCTGACCCCGGGGCCCCGGCCCCGACCACCCCCCTCGCCCGCGAGAGCGCGCGACGACCCGCACCACCCGCAAGGAGCATCACCTCATGAGCACCCCCACCGCTGTCGCACCGCTGACCATCGACGACGCCGAGACGCTCGTCTCCGCCGCCCGCCGGGCCGCCGAGGCTGCCGGAGTCACCGTCAGCGTCACCGTCCTCGACGCGGGCGGCCACCTCCTCGCGTTCCGCCGCGACGACCGCGCCGTCCTCATCTCCGGCGAGACCAGCACCCGCAAGGCGTACACCGCGCTGCAGCTGAACGCCCCCACCGCCGACCTCGTCGACCTGGTCAAGCCGGACGGGCCGTTCCACACCCTGCCCACCGCCCTCGACCAGCCGCTGCTGTTCATCGCCGGCGGCGTGCCGGTCCACCGCGACGGCCGTCTCATCGGCGCCGTCGGCGTCGGCGGCGGCGCCCCCGAGCAGGACCACGGGTTCGCCACGGAGGCCGTCGGCACCCTCGCCTGAGCCCCCGGCGCCCGATCAGCCCCCAAGTCGTCGCACAGCGGCGCTTCTTGGGGGCTGATCCGGTTTCAGAAGCCCTCAGGGATTCGCTTGCGGAATCCCGAGGCGCCGCTTCAGCCCGCCGCGACCGTCAGCGGGGCGAACCTGCGGGTCCAGTCGCCGGGCAGGTCCGGTGCGCCGTGGTTCATCACCGCGTTGAACGCGACGCCTTCGAGGCCACGTTCCTTCAGCCAGGCGAGCAGATCCTCATGGCGTACGTCGATGTCGGTGCGCAGCGGCCGGTCCGTGCCCGCCGCGAGGGAGGTGACGAGAGCCTTGGCGGTCTCGGTGTCACGGGCGATCAGCGGGCCGACGACATGGGTGTCCATGTTGGGCCAGAGCGCCGCGTAACCGATGAGCCGGCCGTCCTCCTCCGCGACGCGCAGTTGGTCCGAGAAGGCGGGAAGCCGCGTGATGACGTGCGTGCGGTCGGGGCCGAACACCTCGGAGTCGAGGCGCAGGATCGCCGCGAGATCCTCGGCGGTGGCCGGGCGCGTGGCGATGCCCGGGGCGGTGCCACCGGGGGCGAAGCGGCCGCGCACCATCTCGGCCCTGCCGGTGACCTTGAAGCCCAGCTCCTCGTAGAGGGGCTGTCCGTACGGTGTCGCGTGCAGGGTCAGCGGAGTCGTGCCCGCCTGCTCGAGGACGTACTGCATCAGACGCCTGCCGACCCCCTGACGCGCATGGCGTTCGGCGACCAGGACCATGCCGATCGCGCCGAGTTCGGGCCGCTCACCGGGCCCGTACGGAGTCACCACGCAGGCGCTGACGAGTCCCCCGGCGGGGTCGTCGATGCCGTAGCCGGTGCCGGCGCTCAGCAGCAGGCCCCATTTGTGTTCTTCGCGGGGCCAGCCCCGGTCCTCCGAGAGATCGGCGCAGGCGGAGAGGTCGCCACGAGTGAGACGGCGAATGGGCAAATCGGAGAGGGAAGGTGTCGACACGCAGGTCAGGCTGTCGGACTTGCCCCCGTGCCGTCCACCACTTTGCCCGCAGTGACGTGGTGCTTTCGGCCACGTCGGCCCGGCACCCGGACCCGACCCGACGGTCGGGAACGGGACGCAGTTTCACGTGAAACGAGCGCCCGGCGCCCCAGTCGGAGGGAAGACGTACGAATTGGTGGGGCGCGACCGGGAATTGAGGGAATTGCATTACCCGCGAGATCCGGCAAATCGGTAGGGAGGACGGGAGGTGCTTGTGAGCTCGTCGACTGCCGGTATGGTCGACTCCGGTTCCAGTCCCGACCGGGACGGGCCGGGGGGAGCGGCAGGCCGCGGCACGCGCAGGCCGACGCAGCCTAACCGCACGGAGAGATCGAAGACCTGCGCTTTCCGCTTTGCACTCCGTGCAATGACGTCGGGTGGCAAGCTGCGAAGAGGGGACTGCGGACAATGTCACATTCTTGCCTTACTTGTCCGTAGCAGGTCGAAATGCAGTGTTCAATGTGGGCCGCATTGACTAGTCGAACCACACGGGGGAAACCGCAAGGCTTCAGCTCACGAAGCGCTCGGGAGAGTGCCGAAGGGCAGAGAAGTTCGTAGACCGACCGAATGATGTTCGAGGCGAGGCACAGCATGGACGCTCCGACCACTACGTCGGCCGATTCCGGTTCGGACGGCGGGGGCGGCTGGTTCACGCCGCGCAGGACCCCCGATCCGGAGACCAGCGGTACCGAGCGGCAGGACGCCGACGGTCGCCGGGTCACCCCCGTACGCCCCGTGGGCAGGCCCGCGCCCGACCCGTCCGGGCAGCGGGCGGACGAGGGCCGAATACCCGAGCCCCGCAGCCACCAGGAGCCGCCGCGCGCGGCCCCCGCTGCCGGGCCCGCCGCCGCCCCCACCGGTCCCTCCGCGGAACCCCGCCCCCCGCGCTCGCTCCGCGACAACGCCTCCCCCGACGCGATCCTCGTGCGTCGCACGATGGAGGAGGTCGGCCCCGTCGCCGACCAGGTCACGTCGTACTTCTACGCCCTGCTCTTCGTGCGCCACCCGGAGCTGCGCCAGCTCTTCCCCGCCGCGATGGACACCCAGCGCGACCGGCTCCTGAGGGCGCTGCTCACCGCCGCCGAGCACGTCGACAACAAGCTCGTACTGGTCCCGTACCTGAAGAACCTGGGCCGCGGCCACCGCAAGTACGGCACGCACGCCGCGCACTACCCGGCCGTCGGCGAATGTCTCATCGCGGCGCTCACCCAGTACGCGACGACCACCTGGAGCCCCGAGGCGGAAGCCGCCTGGGTCCGCACCTACACGACGATCTCCCAGGTGATGATCGACGCGGCGGCCGAGGACGAGCTGAAGGCGCCCGCCTGGTGGCTGGCGGAGGTCGTCTCGCACGATCTGCGCACCCCCGACATCGCTGTCGTGACCGTGCGGCCGGACCAGCCCTACCCGTTCCTGGCCGGCCAGTACACGACGCTGGAGACACCGTGGTGGCCGCGGATCTGGCGGCACTACTCGTTCGCGTCTGCGCCCCGCTCCGACGGGCTGCTCTCCTTCCACGTGAAGGCGGTCCCGGCCGGCTGGGTCTCCAACGCGCTGGTGCACCGCGCCCGCCCCGGCGACGTCCTGCGGCTCGGCCCGCCCGCCGGTTCCATGACGGTCGACCACAACACCGACAGCGGCCTGCTCTGCCTGGGCGGCGGCACCGGCATCGCCCCCATCAAGGCCCTGGTGGAGGATGTCGCCGAGCACGGCAGACGGCGTCCGGTCGAGGTGTTCTACGGCGCCCGCACCGATCACGACCTGTACGACATCGACACGATGCTGCGCCTTCAGCAGAGCCACCACTGGCTCTCGGTCCGCCCGATCGTCGACCGGCAGGCCCACCTCCAACTGCCGGACGCGGTCCGCGAGTACGGCCCCTGGAACGAGTACGACGCCTATCTCTCGGGTCCGCCCGGCATGATCCGCAGCGGGGTCGACGCCCTGCGCTCCATCGGCATCCCCGGCGACCGCATCCGGCACGACTCGATCGAGGACCTGGTCGCGGCCGCCACCTGACGCCCGTCGCCGGCGGTGCGTTCCGGCGGTGTCGGCCCGGATAGGGGTCAGCCCAGATCGGGAGCGTGCATCGCCCGTACGCCCTCGATGTTGCCGTCCAGGAAGTGGCGCAGCGAGAGCGGCACCAGGTGCACCGAGGCGATGCCGACGCGGGTGAACGGCACCCGCACGATCTCGTACTCGCCGCAGGGCTCGTCGATCTCGGGGCCGTGCCGCTGGTCGAGGTCCATGGACTCCAGGCGGCAGACGAAGAAGTGCTGGACCTTCACGCCGGTGGCGCCGCCGTCCTCGCCGATGTGTTCCACGGTGTCCACGAAGCAGGGCACCACGTCGAGGACCTTGGCGCCGAGTTCCTCGTGCACCTCACGGTGCAGGGCGTCCACGACGGTCGTGTCCTCGGGTTCCACCCCACCACCGGGGGTCAGCCAGTACGGATCCACGCCGGGCTTGGTCCGCTTGATCAGGATCAGGTCGTCGCCGTCGAGCAGAACGGCGCGTGCGGTGCGCTTGACCACGGGTCGGACGGTCATGGGAGAAATGTGGCCCGGTTGGTTCCACGTGAAACATTCGACACCGCTTACCGCCCTTCTCACGACCAGTCGACGGCAGCGCGCAGCAGCCACTCGTGCGCCCGCGCGATGTGCGGCAGGGCGAATGTGCCGGTGCGCACGACCAGGAAGTACGTACGCAGCGGGGGCACCGGCGGATCCAGCAGGGCGACGATCTCTCCCCGGTCGAGCGCCGGGTCGCACAGATAGCGCGGCAGGACGGCGAGCCCGGCCCCGGCGATCACGCAGGAGAGCACCGCACGCAGATCGGAGACGACGATCGTCCCGGCGACGGCGGGCCGGGAGTCGAAGACCGCGGTCCAGTACCGCGTGACCAGCGGCAGCGACTCGTGCACCTCGACCACCGGGAACCGCTCCAGCGAGGGCGCCGCGTCCCGGTGCAGCCTGCCGGAGCCGATCCGGGCCGCCCAGCGCGGCGCGGCCACCAGGACGTGCTCCTCGTCGCAGAGCGGAGTCGCGGTGAGCAGGGTGCCGCGCGGGCGGGCCGTCGTGATGGCCAGATCGTGATGTCCGGCGGCGAGCCCCTCCAAGGTCTCCTCGGCCGTGCCGAACGAGGCCCGCAGCGCGATGCTCTGCCCGTCGCCCCTGGTCAGCGCGGTCAGAGCGGGGAGTGCGCGCTCCGCGGTGAACTCCGGCGGGCCCGCGAGATGCAGCGTGCGGACGCTGGACTCCTCGTCGAGCCCGGTCTCCGTGATCTCCACGAGCGCGTCGAGATGCGGCGCGGCCTTGTGCGCCAGCTCGTCGCCGATGGTCGTGGGCGTCACGCCGCGCGCCTGCCGCAGGAACAGCGGTCGCCCCAACTGCCGCTCCAGGGTGCGTATCTGGGACGTCACGGCCGGCTGGGAGAGGCCGAGCAGCGCGGCGGCCCGGGTGAACGAACCGGCTCGGTGAACCGTCACGAAGGTGCGCAGCAGGGCGAGATCCATGGCGGTACCCCTTCCCTCCCGGCCTCCGGGCCGCGCTCAACTATAAATATGTCGATAGGTTTCTGTCGCTACGGTGATTGGACACTGACACAGAGTCAACTAGCCTTGTTTGCGCGGTTCTTCGCGCGCAGAACCGAGGACGGTCCGAGCCACGAGGGGGGAGGCTCGGACCGTCCGTTCTACGTAGTCCGGTACTAGACGGCCCGAGCCGCCGGTGGGTCAGTCGCCTGACTCCGCCAGCGCCCGCAGCACGTCCGCCACCAGGTCCTCGGTGTTCTCGGCGCCTGCGGAGAAGCGGATGAAGCCGTCCGACACGGCGTCCCCGCCCCAGCGGCCGCGGCGCTCCGCGGTCGACCGGACGCCACCGAAGCTCGTCGCCTCGTCGACCAGGTCCAGCGCGTCGAGAAAGCGCTCGGCCCGTGCGTGCGTGGGCAGTTCGAAGGAGACGACGCAGCCGAAGCGCCGCATCTGACGGGCGGCGACGGCATGCGAGGGATCCTCGGACAGCCCGGGGTGGCGCAGGCCCGTGACGCGCCCGCGCAGCGCCTGCGCCACCGCCAGCGCGTTGGCGTCCTGCCGTGCCACCCGCAGCTCCAGCGTGGCCAGCGACCGGTGGGCCAGCCAGGCCTCCATCGGCCCCGGGATCGCCCCGACGATCTTGCGCCAGCGCTTCACCGCGGCGGCCGACTCGGCGTCCGCGCAGGCGACGTAACCGAGCAGCAGATCGCCGTGGCCGGTGAGCTGCTTGGTGGCACTGGCCACGGAGAAGTCCGCGCCGAGCGCCAGCGGGCGCTGCCCCAGCGGCGTGGCGAGAGTGTTGTCGACGGCCACGAGCGCCCCGCGCGCGTGAGCGGCGTCGGCGAGCCGGCGGATGTCGCAGACGTCGAGCCCGGGGTTGGACGGCGTCTCCAGCCACAGCAGCCGGGCCCCGTCCAGGACGTCGAGCTGGGCGTCCCCGCCGGTCGGCGCGGTGCGCACCTCGACGCCGTAGGCGGTGAGCTGCTCGCGGACGAGCGGGAAGACCTGGTAGCCGTCGGACGGCAGGACCACCGCGTCACCCGCGCGCAGCTGCGAGAACAGGACGGCGGAGATCGCGGCCATGCCCGAGGCGAAGGTCAGACAGGGGACCGCGTCCTGCCCCGGTGCCTCCAACTCGCCGATGGCACGTTCGAGATGGGTCCACGTCGGGTTCTCGTCCCGTCCGTACGTGTAGGGCCCTGACACATCGCCGGGCAGATGGAAATGTGCGGCGAACACCGGCCCGGGGAGGGTGGGTTCGTTCTTCAGCGGCTCGGGCAGGCCGGCCCTGACCGCTCGGGTCCCGTCTCCCCCGGTCCGTTCCGCGTCCGTCATGCCGTCCGCCGCCCCTCCGCGCCCGCGCGCACGGCGTCGAGGAGCCCGTCGCTCGCTGCCTCGACCATCCTCAGGCACTCCTCGAAACCGTCCATGGAGCCGTAGTACGGGTCGGGCACGTCGAGGTCGTCGGCCGCGGGGTCGTAGGACCGCAGCAGCCGCACCTTCTCCGCGTCCCGCGGCGTCGGGGCGAGCCCGCGCAGCGTCCGCAGATGGCCGGAGTCGAGGGCGATCACCAGGTCGAGCCGGTCGAACCAGTCGCGGTGGAACTGCCGGGCCGTGTGCGCACTGGTGTATCCGCCCTCCTGGAGCACGCGGACGGTGCGCGGGTCGGCGCCGTCGCCCTCGTGCCAGCCGTCCGTGCCCGCGCTGTCGATCTCGACGAGGCCGTCGAGCCCCGCCTCCTCGACGTGACGGCGGAAGACGTGCTCGGCCATGGGCGAGCGGCAGATGTTGCCGGTGCAGACGAAACAGACGCGGAACGGTGTGGTGGTCATGGCGGCGGCTCAGTCCTCGTCGGGCAGGACGAGGTTCAGCGCCCAGGAGACGACCGAGATGATCAGGCCGCCGAGGATCGCGGTCCACAGCCCGTCGACGTGGAAGCTGACGTCCAGCTTCCCGGCCAGCCACGAGGTCAGCATCAGCATCAGGGCGTTCACGATCAGCGTGATCAGGCCCAGCGTGAGGATGAAGAGCGGGAAGGTGAGCACCTTCACGATCGGCTTCACGAGGAAGTTGACCAGGCCGAAGAGGAGCGCGACGACGATCAGCGTGCCGACCTTCTTGGGCGTGCTGTCCCCGGTCAGCGTGATCTTGTCGAGCACCCAGACCGCCACCGCCAGGGCGCCCGCGTTGGCGATCGTCTTGACTACGAAATTCTTCATGTGTCTGATCGTGGCAGACGACACCGGTGACACGGCCGGCGACGAGTGTGGACAGTGGGGACGACGAGGGCGATGAAGGCATTCCGGCTGGACGAACTGGAGGCGGAGCGCGCCGCCAACGACGGTGCGTACCTGCAGTTCCTGCGCGAACGGAACATGTCGGTCGGGCTCTACGCGCTGGACGCGGGGGAGCGCGACCCGCAGCAGCCGCACCAGCAGGACGAGGTCTACCTGGTGGTCAGCGGCCGTGCCTCGATCACCGTCGGCATGGAGACCACGCAGGTCGGACGGGGCAGCGTGGTCTACGTCCCGGCCGGCGTCGCCCACAAGTTCCACCACATCAGCGAGGACCTGAGGGTGCTCGTGGTCTTCTCCCCTCCGGAGGGCTGACCGCGGACCCTGGGGTTCCCTAGGGGTCGGGTCAGGGGAGGACAAGGGCTCGCGGGCCCCCGTTCGCGGGTCCGGCGTGCCAGCATTCAAGGCAGGAAGACAGCAGCGTCCCGACGAGGGGCAGCGGAGGAGTCCCGGCGCGGGACACGGAGAAGGAGCGATGGCGATGCGAGAGATATTCGCGGGCATGCCGTGGTGGGTGAAGTGGGTCGCGGTGCCGGTCATCGCCCTGGTCGTGTTCGGCGGGCTGATCGCCAGCATCGTCGGCTTCGTGGTCTGGCTGCTCTTCAAGGTGCTGGTGTTCGCCGCGCTGGTCGGCGGACTGATCTATCTCGTACGGCGGTTCATGGCGGGCTCGTCGTCCTCGCGGGGCAGCGACTGGTGATCCCGGGGCGCGTCCCCGTGCGGTGACCCGGTTCGCACGACCGGGGGAAGTTTCGGATCCGGGCCCGACCAGGCGGTGGCCAAGGGCTAAAGTCCAGAATCCGACTGCTTTGCCCCCGTGAGCCCCGGATACGCGGGGAGACCATGCGCACCGGGAGTACACCTTGGCCACGGCAGATCCCGCACCCGCCACCTCGCAGACGACGCTCATCGGCTCGGTCCAGAGAGCGATGCGGCTGCTCGAGGCGGTCGCCTCGCACGACGAGGGGGCGCCCGCCAAGCAGCTCGCGAGGGAGGCGGGGCTCGCCCTGCCCACGGCGTACCACCTGCTGCGCACGCTCACCCATGAGGGATACCTCCGCAAGGAGAAGGGCGTCTTCGTCTTCGGCGACGCCGCCGAGCGTCTGAGCAGCAGCGGAGCGCAGCAGAAACGTCGCAGCATGATCATCGAGGCGATGGAGCACTGGCGCGACACGCTCGGCGTGCCGGTCTACTTCGCGGTCTACCGCGACGGCGAGATCGAGGTCGTCGCGGTCGCCGACACTCCGGCCAATCCGGCCGTCGAGGAATGGGCCGACTTCCGTGAGACCGGCCATGCGCACGCCATCGGCCAGTGCCTGCTCTCGCAGCTCGGAGAGGATGCGCGCAGGGACCATCTCGACCGCTATCCCGTCTCGTCCCTGACCCCGTACTCACCGCGCGACAACCCCGCTCTCCTGCGGAAACTCGGTGCGCTCGAGCGTATGGAACCGGTCGTGGAGCGACAGGAGTACGCGCTCGGCTCGGCCTGCGCCGCGTTCCCGATCACGGTCGGAACCGCCGCCGCGACATTGGCCATTTCTCTCCCTTCCCATCAGTTCGGGAAGCTGCTTCCCGCGGCCCGTCAGTTGCAGAGCGAGATCGGCAGGCTCGTAGGGACACTCGCCTTCTCTATCAGCATCTGAAAACTCACTCCTTGTGATCCTCCGTGTACGTTGAGCAAGATGCCAGCAGTGTCAGGAAGGTCATTCCTGGCCAATCGACGGCAAGTTGACGGGGTAGGCGATGCGCGAGTCGGTACAAGCAGTTCAGGCAGAGGTCATGATGAGCTTCCTCGTCTCCGAGGAGCTCGCTTTCCGCATTCCGGTGGAGCTCCGGTACGAGTCCACCGACCCGTACGCCGTGCGGCTGACCTTCCATCTCCCCGGCGACGCGCCCGTGACCTGGGCATTCGGCCGGGAGCTCCTCGTCGACGGGGTCAACGGGGCGACCGGCGACGGTGATGTGCGGATCTCCCCCGTGGAGCCGTCGGGCGGCGGGACCACCGCCGAATTGCCCGGTGAGGTCCACATCAGGCTCCAGGTCGGCAGCGATCAGGCGCTGTTCCGGGCCGGGGTCGCGCCGATCATCGCCTTCCTCGACCGCACCGACAAGCTGGTGCCGCTCGGTCACGAGCAGGCCCTCGCCGACTTCGAGGCCGACCTCGACGAGGCGCTCGACCGGATCCTGGCCGAGGAGCAGAGCGCCGGCTGACTCCCCCGCGCCGACGCCCTCGACGTAACGCTTCAGCAGTGCGGTACACCCGAGCAGTACCGCGCTCACGCCCTGCGTCGTCGGCCTCTGCCACCGCGTGCAGGAGCGGTTCTGGCAGGGGCCTGAGGGCCCGGGCGGTCGGCGGAGACCACCAGGGCGGCCAGCGCCGTCGTCACCGGCACAGAGGCGACCAGGCCGATCGAGCCGACCAGCGTGCGGACGATCTCCTCGGCCACCAGCTCACTGTTGGCCACGTCCGACACGCTGCTCTGCGCGATCGAGAACAGCAGCAGCAGCGGCAGCGCCGCGCCCGCGTACGCCAGGACCAGGGTGTTGACGACCGACGCGATGTGGTCGCGGCCGATCCGGATGCCCGCCCGGTACAGCCCCCGCCAGCCCATCGAGGGGTTGGCCTCGTGCAGTTCCCAGACCGCCGACGTCTGGGTGACCGTCACGTCGTCGAGCACCCCGAGCGAGCCGATGATGACGCCCGCGAGCAGCAGACCGCTCATGTCGATGTCCGGATACAGGCCGTGGATCAGGCCGGTGTTGTCGTCCGTGTTGCCGGTCAGGGCGGCCCAGCCGATGAACAGCGAGCCCAGCAGGCCGATGAGCACCAGGGAGACCAGGGTGCCCAGGACGGCGACGGAGGTTCTCGCCGACAGCCCGTGGCACATGTAGAGCGCGATCAGCATGATGGCGCTGGCCCCGACGACCGCCACCACCAGGGGATTCGAGCCCTGGAGGATCGCGGGCAGGATGAACAGCGTCAGCACTCCGAAGCTGACCGCGAGCGCGACCAGCGCCATGACGCCCCGCATGCGGCCGACCAGCACCACGGCCAGGGCGAAGATTCCGGCCAGCAGCACCATCGGAATCTTGCGGTTCACATCGGTGACCGAGTACTGCAGATTCTCCGGGGCGTCCGGCGCGTAGGCCACGATCACCTTCTGGCCCTCGTGCAACTGCCGCGGTGAGTCCGGCTGGACGACCTCCGTGAACGTACGGCCCTTGTCCTTGCCGGTGCTGATGCGGATCGTCGCGTTCTCACAGGTGCCGCCGGCCTGCTGCTGGGCGGACGAACCCTCGGCCGTGGAGGTGTCGCCGGTCGGGGTGTCCCCCGAGGCGTTCACGGACGCGCAGGGGACCTTCTCGACCTTGGCCACCGTCGCCTGCTGCGTCTGCCGGTCGAAGCCGACTCCGGTGCGCTCGTGGGGCGGTGCGCCGCCGGGCCACAGCACCGCGAGGCCCACCACCACCGCGACGGAGAACGGGATCAGGACCGCCGCGATGACCTTCCGCAGATGCCTGGAGACCGGGGCGGCCGGGCCGTGGCTGTGGGAGTGGCCGTGCCCTCCCTCGGACGGGCCGTGTCCATGGGGTGGTTGGGGCGGGGGAGGCGGCTGCTGGGTGGTGGTCACCGACCGATCATCGCAAGAACGACAGGGGCCCTCTGTTCAACGCGTCCGAAGGGGCGCTAGCGTGGAGGCACCTTTGCACACGCGGGAGCTCGGAGCACCGGGCTGAGAGGGCGCTGACCTTCGTCGCAGGACCTGTTTCACGTGAAACAGGCAGGACGAAGACGGCTGCGTCGACCGCCGAACCTGTTACCGGGTAATGCCGGCGTAGGGAGTAGCTCTCATGAGCATCAAGGACGCACGCACGCCTGCCTCCGACCAGGGTGAGAACCCCGACGAGGCCGGGAAGTCCATCGGCTGGCACAAGGGATACATCGAGGGTTCGCGCCCCGATCTCCATGTGCCGGTCCGTCAGGTGCATCTCACCAACGGACAGTCGGTCACGCTGTACGACACGTCCGGCCCGTACACCGATCCGACCGTCGACACCGATGTCCGCCGGGGGCTCGCGCCCCTGCGGGAGAACTGGATCATCGGCCGCGGCGACACCGAGGAGTACGCGGGACGCCCCGTCCGCCCCGAGGACGACGGCATCAAGCACACGTCGCCGCGCGGCGGACTGCGCAACCTGGACGCGGTCTTCCCCGGCCGCCCGCGCCAGCCGCGCCGCGGCCGCGACGGCCAGGCGGTGACCCAACTCGCGTACGCACGACGGGGTGAGATCACCCCGGAGATGGAGTACGTGGCCCTTCGGGAGAACGTCTCACCCGAGGTCGTCCGCGAGGAGATCGCTGCGGGCCGCGCGGTGCTGCCCGCCAACGTGAACCACCCGGAGATCGAGCCGATGATCATCGGCAAGCGGTTCCTGGTGAAGGTCAACGCCAACATCGGCAACTCCGCGGTCACGTCCTCCATCGAGGAGGAGGTGGAGAAGATGACGTGGGCGACCCGCTGGGGCGCCGACACCGTCATGGACCTCTCCACCGGCCGCAACATCCACACCACCCGCGAGTGGGTGCTGCGCAACTCCCCCGTCCCGATCGGCACCGTGCCGCTCTACCAGGCCCTCGAGAAGGTCGACGGCCGGGCCGAGGAACTGACCTGGGACATCTACAAGGACACGGTGATCGAGCAGGCCGAGCAGGGCGTGGACTACATGACGGTCCACGCCGGAGTCCGCCTCCCGTACGTCCCGCTGACCGCCAACCGCAAGACCGGCATCGTCTCGCGCGGCGGCTCGATCATGGCCGCCTGGTGTCTCGCGCACCACAGGGAGAGCTTCCTCTACGAGCACTTCGAGGAGCTGTGCGAGATCCTCGCGGCGTACGACGTCACGTACTCGCTCGGCGACGGCCTGCGCCCCGGCTCCATCGCGGACGCCAACGACGAGGCCCAGTTCGCGGAGCTGCGCACCCTCGGTGAGCTGAACACGATCGCGAAGCGGCACAACGTGCAGACGATGATCGAGGGCCCCGGGCACGTCCCGATGCACAAGATCAAGGAGAACATCGACCTCCAGCAGGAGATCTGCGAGGAGGCGCCGTTCTACACGCTCGGCCCGCTGACCACCGACGTCGCCCCGGCGTACGACCACATCACGTCCGGGATCGGCGCCGCGATGATCGCCTGGTGGGGCACGGCGATGCTCTGCTACGTCACGCCCAAGGAGCACCTGGGCCTGCCGAACCGGGACGACGTGAAGACCGGCGTCATCACCTACAAGATCGCGGCGCACGCGGCGGACCTCGCCAAGGGCCACCCGGGCGCGCAGGAGTGGGACGACGCGCTGTCCGACGCCCGCTTCGAGTTCCGCTGGGAGGACCAGTTCAACCTGGCTCTCGACCCGGACACGGCACGCGAGTTCCACGACGAGACGCTGCCGGCCGAGCCCGCGAAGACCGCGCACTTCTGCTCGATGTGTGGCCCGAAATTCTGCTCGATGAAGATCTCGCAGGACATCCGGCGCGAGCACGGCACGGCCTTTGCGGACAAGTCCGAGATCGAGGCGGGCATGGAGCAGAAGTCGAAGGAGTTCGCGCAGGCGGGCAACCGCGTGTACCTGCCGATCGCCGACTGAGACAGGGCGCCGGGCGATCACGGAGTGGGCTCGATCAAGGACCTGCGGGCCCACTCCGTGCCGCGCCCCCGCCGGCGTCAAAAGGCCGGTGCACCCGGGAGTGACGGCCTGTATAAAGATTCCCGCCGCGGCCGTCCTGTCGGGGACGGCTGTCCGACTCGATCAACAGGGGTGGGGATCACAGGTGTTGCTGAGAAGAATGGGCAGATGGGTGACGGTGGCGGGAGCGGCCGCCGCGCTGGGCCTCGGCGGGGTGACGGCTGCGCACGCCGACGACCAGCTGGAGGTCCGTTACGCGGGGAGCGTCTCGGACGACCTGGGCATCTTGCAGATCAGCGCTCGGTCCGGAGCCGACGTCGAGAAGATCACGGCTCACCTGATCTCGTACACGACGCAGACCGAGGTCGCCGAAGTCAGGACCAAGGACTTCCGGCTCTCCTCCGGCTCGCGCCAGGACGGCGTATGGCGCACGAAGAAGCCGCTGAAACTGCCCGAGCTGGGCAGCTACCGCATCGACGTGGACGTCACCGACGCCGACGGCGACCATGTGCGCAAGCAGTCCGCCGGGGACCTCGCGTACTACGTGGTCGCGCGGTTCGGCGGGCTGAGCACCGATCGCGGCTCGATCGACCACGACCATCGTGACGTGACGGTGAACGGGACGCTCTACGGCCGGTGGCCCACCCGCGAGGTGAAGCCGCTGGCGGCTCGCCAGGTCGACATCGATGTCGACTACTGGACCGAGGCCACCGTGTCCACCGACGACCGTGGTCGCTTCAGCGCGTCCGTGCGCCTGGACGGAGCCGCGCCGATCCAGGCCGTCTTCCGTTCGGGCGGTGGCACCCCCTACGTGCTCTACGGAGAGTCCGAGCCGGTGCAGATCGGCGTGGACCAGATTCCGACGCGCATCACGGCGTCGGTCGGTGAGACCGACATCGACTACGGCCGGTCCGTCACGCTGCACGGCAAGGTCGAGCAGAAGACCGCGGACGGCTGGGTGCCGCTGGCGGGACAGGCCGGTGGCGTCCTCTTCGGGCCCGACACCTCCCAGACGGACGTCGTGGGCCAGTTCACGACCGCCGCGGACGGCACGTTCACCATGGACTACACGCCCTGGCAGGGCGGCTACTTCCAGCTGGCTCTGGACACCGACGACGACCCGTTCCTCCAGGCGTCGAAGGGCACGAGCACCGCTCTGAAGGTGCACAGGGCCGCGAAGTTCACGGCCTTCAGCGCTCAGCGCGACGCCTCCGGAAAGGTGCACACCGAGGGGCTCATCGACTTCCCGGACGGCTGGACTCCGGCCACGATCCTCGTCGACATCCAGTACTCGCCCGACGGCACCACGTGGACGACCGTGGCCACGGACGAGGCTATCTGGGCAGGCAACGGCAACGAGTTCGCCGCTGATGTCGACCGGAGCGAGGCGGGCTACTACCGCGCCGTCTTCGCCGAAAGCGACAGTTTCCAGTCGGCCACGTCGGAGAGCGTGTCCGTGGCGGCCGCGCCGACCGCCGACTGAGCCCCACCCGCGCGCACGACTGCGGCTCGGGGCTTCGTGCACATCGCCCCGAGCCGAGGTCACGGCCTTCGAGCTCCCGCCGGACGGTCAGTCCGGCCGGTGCTCGGGGCCGCCGAAGTCCGGGCTCGAGAAGTCCGGACTGGAGAAGCCTGCGCGCTGTCCGGTGGCGGTGCCGCCACCGTCCGGGCTGCTGAACCCCGGCCTGTTGTAGCCGAGCTGGGGCATCCGGCCCGTGGCGCCGGCCCGGCCGGCGCCGAGCGGGTCACCGCCCGCGGGCGGCTCGGCGAGAGCCTCCCGCAGGAACGGCAGGATGCCCCGCTCCAGCAGCGCCTTGGCCCAGGTTTCCCTGGCCCGCGCCACCACTTCGTTCGCCGCGCCGTGCGCTCCGGCCTGGAGCGAGGTCGCCCCGTTGCGCAGAGCGGCCAGCAGCAGGCACACCGCCGCGACGAGGATCCCCGCCGCGGTGAGCGCGCCGAAGACCCAGCCGGCCGTGAGCAGGGTGCCGGCGAAGTCCGGTGGCGGGTTGAGCATCTTCAGGATGTAGCCGACCAGCAGAAAGATCGCGGCGGCCGTCCCGGCGAGCACCGGGAAGAGGACGACGGCGACCGCGGCGATGCCGGGCCCTGTCGTCTCCGCGACTTCACTCACGGTGGCGGCGAAGCCCAGGGGGTTGCCGCCGCCGGTTTCCGAGGTCGTGCCGGAGGTGCCTCCTTCGTCGAGCGGTTGGGGCCGCGGGGAGGTACGCAGATCCTCACGGACCGATATGTAGTGCTGGTACTCGGTCGCTGCGGCGGCACTGATCAACGCTGCCGCGTTGAGCGCCATGGTGCGCAGCTGCTCGGGGTTGAGCCGCTGGCCCACTGCGGCGAGATCAGGCCGGTTCGGTGCGGTACGCAGCGCCTCATCGAGGATCCGCTCGAACTCGGGGCGGTCCTCGTTCAGCAAATGCGGAGCGCTGTTCATGTGCATCCCCCGATGCTCCGTAGGGCTTGGTGGCCCGCATGGGTACGAGCCGTCGGGCAGAAACGGAGGGGAGCCTGCTACGGATAAGCCGATGGTAGAGCTGCTACGGCGGGCGGTGACAGGGGGTTTCCGGAAATTGGCCTTGCGGCCAGAGGAATCCTCCGTTTACCGCGCCTGCCCGATCAACTCTCAGATATCCATCGGCAGTTGCTGGACCAGGAGTTTTCCGGCCATGGTCACACCGCCGTCCATGGCGATGGCGAGACCGCCCGCGTACACGTGCGGTCCTTCGACGGCCGGGCGGGTCTTCTCCTCGGTGTCGTCGGCGCCCGACTCGGCGCCGACCTGACCCAGGAGGTACGGAATCGGGCTGTGGCCGTGCACCACGCGGCTGCCGCCGAAGGCGCCGAGCAGCTCGCGCACGGCGCCGGGACCCGATTCCTCGTCGCGGAAGGCGAACCGCTTGGTGAACTTGCGGAACAGGTCCCAGCACTCGTCCGCGTCGTTGCGCGTGAGCGTCTCGCGGATGGTGTCGTTGACGGCCTCGATCGAATCGCCGTAGTCGAGGTACGACGTCGTGTCGGAGTGCATCAGCAGGTGGTCGTCCTCGATCTCGATTGCGTCGAGTCGGGACATCCACTGCAGATGGACGTCCTGGAGCCGGTCCATGTCGGACTTCTGTCCGCCGTTGAGGAGCCAGGCGGCCTGGAAGGTGGCGGTGCCGGCCCCCGAATTGACGGGGGTGTCGCCGAATCGCTTGGCGCCGAGGAGCAGCAGCTCGTGGTTGCCCATGAGCGCCTTGCAGTAGCCGCCCGCCGCCGCGGCCTCCGCCGAGAGCCGCATCACCAGGTCGATGACGCCGATCCCGTCGGGCCCGCGGTCGGTGAAGTCGCCGAGGAACCACAGGCGCGCGGTGCCCGCCGCCCAGTTGCCCTCCGCGTCGATCAGGCCCTTCTCCTGGAGGGCGGCGATCAGCTCGTCGAGGTAGCCGTGGACGTCGCCGACGACGAACAGCGGGCCGGGCCCTTCGCCCGCCGCGGGGGCGGGGACCGGGGCCGGCTCCGGGGTCTCGGCCGGGGCCGGATCGGTCCTGCTGATGACCGGCAGATCGCGCTCCGTCGGCGTGTAGCCGTCCGGATACGCGTCGGGATTCTCCGCTCCGGGGGCGGGCTCGGTCGTCATCACATTCGCCGGTACGTCATGCACGTACGCGGGAACGCGGAAATCACGCAGCGTCTCTGTGCGCGCTGCGGGTCCCTGACCGGCCCCCTGAGTCATCGACCCCTCCACCATTGCGCCGCCTGTGCACCGGATCGGACTGCCTGGTCGCAGCGGCCCGCGGTGTCGTGCGCCCATCATAGGAATGCGGCTCGCACTGTGTGATGCACCAGGGGTGGTGAATCGGTGACGGGGGGCTGTTCGCCCCTCATTTCTCCCGAATTGGTGCGGACTTTTCCTCGCTGGATTTCGGGCCGCCCCGCGATCGCGGGGCGGCTGCCGGGCGGTCAGCCCTGCTTCGGGGAGCGCGGTGGACTGACCGTGGTGCGGGACGGGCGGCGCATCGAGGACGTCCGCACGATCAGTTCCGTCGGTATCACCTGCTCGACCGGTTGATCGGATTCGAGGCCCTCGATGGCGTCGATGAGCAGTTGGACGACGGCCGTGCCGATGCGCCGCGGTTTGAGCGACAGGGTGGTGATGGGCGGCTCGGTGTTCGCATACACATTCGACTCGCTGCAACAGACGAGCAGCAGGTCCTCGGGGACGCGCAGGCCGTAGCGGCGGGCCGCGGCGAGCAGGTCCGTGCCGTTGGGGTCGAAGAGGCCGTACACCGCGTCGGGGCGGTCCGGCCGGGCGAGCAGCCGGTCGGCGGCGACGGCGCCCGCACACGGATCGTGCGCGGGGTACGACTCGTAGACCGGCTCCTGCCCGATCCGCTCGCACCAGCGCAGGTACGCGGAGGTGGAGAGGTGGGTGTACGTGTCGGTGGTGGTGCCCGTGAGCAGGCCGATGCGGCGGGCGCCGGCCTCGGCGAGGTGGTCGAGGATGCCGAGTACGGCGGCCTCGTGGTCGTTGTCGACCCAGGCGGTCACCGGCAGGGTGCCCCCGGGGCGTCCGTCCGAGACGACGGGCAGGCCCTGGCGGACCAGCTCGCTGACGACCGGGTCGTGGTCGGAGGGGTCGATGACGACGGTGCCGTCGAGGGCGACGTTCGACCACACGTCGTGACGGGAGGTGGCGGGCAGGATGACAAGGGCGTACCCGCGGGCGAGCGCCGCCGAGGTGGCGGCTCTGGCCATCTCCGCGAAGTACGCGAATTCGGTGAAGGTGAAAGGTTCATCCCCGTAGGTCGTCACGGTCAGGCCGATGAGGCCCGACTTGCCGGTACGGAGCGTTCGGGCCGCCGCGGAGGGGCGGTAGCCCAACCGGTCGGCGACCTCGCGGACGTGGCGTCGGGTGGCGTCGGGGAGCCGGCCCTTGCCGTTGAGTGCATCGGAGACAGTAGTGATCGAGACCCCCGCGGCGGCGGCGACATCTCTGATGCCCGCTCTGCCTGGCCGGGTGCCTCTGCGGGTCGTCGTCTCCGCCCGGCTCACCTGGTGCTTCCCTGCTGCTGTCATGGCGAGCCGATAGTAGGGCTCATGCGGCTGCATGGCGGGGGCGCATATGCCGGGGTTGACAGGCACGTTTCTGCAAGGTGATGACCCGTCAATGACCTTGGAATGTAGGGGAGTTGATGGCCATCACACTAGTACGTCACTTGTCGGCACGCATGAGCCTGCCAAGTCGACGATGTTGCGAACAGGTCTCAACTCACCTTCACGGGTGATGCGCGCCACGGCGCGAGCCAGGGGCGCGCGCCAGGGCATGGAGCGCTCCCCCCTCTCCGTACGCCGCACCGGTCGGTGCGAGCCGCGATGAGGCGGCCCCATTGGGGCCGCCGCCGAATCCTCTTAAGGTGAGCAGTATTGGAACGGTGGCCACAAGGAGGACTGCGGTGAGCGAGACCAACCCGAAGCTGCGCGCGGAGCTGGCGGGCATCCCCGCCTACAAGCCGGGCAAGCCCGCGGCCGCCGGGGGCCCGGTGGCGTACAAGCTCTCCTCCAACGAGAACCCCTATCCGCCGCTCCCCGGCGTCATGGAGCGGGCGATCGCCGCGGCCGGGGCGTTCAACCGCTACCCGGACATGGCCTGCACGGGCCTGATGAACGAGCTGGCGGACCGGTTCGGCGTGCCGGTGACGCACCTGGCCACCGGCACCGGCTCGGTCGGCGTCGCCCAGCAGCTGCTCCAGGCGACCAGCGGTCCGGGCGACGAGGTCATCTACGCCTGGCGGTCCTTCGAGGCGTACCCGATCATCACGCAGATCAGCGGCGCGACGTCGGTGCGGGTGCCGCTGACCGGCGACGAGGTGCACGACCTCGACGCGATGGCCGACGCCATCACCGACCGCACCCGCCTCATCTTCGTCTGCAATCCCAACAACCCCACCGGCACCGTGGTCCGCCGTGCCGAGCTGGAGCGGTTCCTCGACCGGGTCCCCTCCGACGTCCTGGTCGTGCTCGACGAGGCGTACCGGGAGTTCATCCGTGACCCCGAGGTGCCGGACGGGGTGGAGATCTACCGGGACCGGCCGAACGTGGCGGTGCTGCGGACCTTCTCGAAGGCGTACGGCCTCGCGGGTCTGCGCGTCGGTTTCGCCATCGCGCACGAGCCGGTGGCGGCCGCGCTGCGGCAGACGGCGGTGCCGTTCGGCGTGAGCCAGCTCGCGCAGGACGCGGCGGTGGCCTCGCTGCGCATGGAGGACGAACTGCTGGGCCGGGTCGGCTCGCTGGTGTCCGAGCGCACCCGGGTCGTCGACGCGCTGCGGGACCAGGGCTGGACCGTGCCCGAGACGCAGGCCAACTTCGTGTGGCTGCGGCTGGGGGAGAAGACCATGGACTTCGCGGCGGCGTGCGAGGCGGCCGGAGTGGTCGTCCGCCCGTTCGCCGGCGAGGGGATGCGGGCCACCATCGGCGAGACCGAGGCCAACGACATCTTCCTCCAGGCGGCGGAGGCGTTCCGCAAGGAGCTGTAGCGGGCAGGCGGCAGGATCGCGGGCCGACGGCCGGTCGCGGGGCGACGGCCGGTCGCGGGGCGAGAACAGCGCCCCGCGGTCGGCCGTTCGCCGTCTCCACCCTCGGGCCTGTGGCGTTGCTCGCAGTTGGGGGACCCCCCTTCGGATCCCGACAACCAGTACGACATAATGCTTGTGAATGTGAACGCGTTCACAAGCGTGTCCCAGTTCCTCCCTGGATTTGTGGGATTAAAGGGGCAAACTGCCCGCTGTGACCGCAGCGATGTAAGGAGAGACGCAGTGGACTCCACCTTGTCTGCCATGGCGCCGGAGACCCTGGCGCGATGGCAGTTCGGCATCACCACCGTCTACCACTTCCTGTTCGTTCCACTGACGATCTCCCTGGCCGCGCTCACGGCCGGGCTGGAGACCGCATGGGTCCGCACGGGAAAGGAGAAGTACTTCCACGCCACGAAGTTCTGGGGGAAGCTTTTCCTGATCAACATCGCGATCGGTGTGGCGACCGGTCTTGTGCAGGAGTTCCAGTTCGGCATGAACTGGTCGGACTACTCGAAGTTCGTCGGTGACGTCTTCGGCGCTCCGCTCGCGATGGAGGCGCTGATCGCCTTCTTCTTCGAGTCCACCTTCATCGGCCTGTGGATCTTCGGCTGGGACAAGCTGCCCAAGAAGATCCACTGCGCGTGCATGTGGATGGTCTCGATCGGCACGATTGCCTCCGCCTACTTCATCCTGGCGGCCAACTCCTGGATGCAGCACCCCGTCGGCTACGAGATCGACAAGAAGACCGGGGTGGCCCGGCTCAACGACATCTGGCACGTCCTCTTCCAGGACACGGCGATCTACCAGTTCGCCCACACCATCTCCTCCGCCTTCCTGACCGGCGGCGCGTTCATGATCGGTATCGCCAGCTACCTCCTCTGGAAGATCAAGAGGAAGAAGGACGCCGGCGAGGAGGTCGACCGCAAGCGCGTCATCACGCTGCGCACCTCGCTGCGGCTGGGCCTGGTCACCGCGATGATCGGCGGGGTTCTCGTCGCCTTCTCCGGTGACTCGCTGGCCAAGGTGATGTTCAAGCAGCAGCCGATGAAGATGGCCGCGGCCGAGGCGCTGTGGAGCACCGAATGTCCCGCGCCGTTCTCGATCTTCGCCGTCGGTGACGTGACCAAGGGGCACAACTCCGTCGAGATAGAGCTTCCGGGACTGCTGTCCTTCCTCGCCGACAACAACTTCACCAGCTGTGTCCCGGGCATCAACGAGACCGCCCAGGCCGAGGCGGACAAGTACGGCGGCAAGCCCGCGGACTACGTCCCCAACATCTTCATCACCTTCTGGGGCTTCCGCCTGATGATCGGCATCGGGCTCACCGCGGCCGTCGCCGCGGGCGCCGGATTCTGGCTGACACGGAAGAAGAAGTGGCTGTTGCCCGAGCACCGGACGGCCGAGGACGAGTTGCCGAAGCTGATGCTCACCCACAAGAAGGAGCTCGGCCCGACGCTCACCAAGTGGGGCTGGCGGGTCGGCATGGCCTCGCTGATCTTCCCCTTCATCGCCAACTCCATCGGCTGGATCTTCACCGAGATGGGGCGCCAGCCCTGGGTCGTCTTCGGTCTGTTCAAGACCGAGGACGCGGTCTCCCCCGGCGTCAGCCAGACCGAGATGGCGATCTCGCTCGCCGCGCTGACCCTGCTGTACGGGGTGCTGTTCTGGATCAACGTACGGCTGATGAAGAAGTACGCCCTCATGGGACCCGACACGGACGAGGAGCCGCCCACCAAGGATCCGACGCTGCGCGGGCCGTCGTCCGGAGACGGCTCCGACGATGACGACGACGCCGACAAGCCCCTGACCTTCGCGTACTGAGAGGAGATACGCCATGGGCCTCAACGACTTCTGGTTCCTGCTGATCGCCGTCCTGTGGACCGGCTACTTCTTCCTCGAAGGCTTCGACTTCGGGGTGGGCATTCTGACCCGGACGCTGGCACGCGACCGCACCGAGCGGCGGGTGCTGATCAACATCATCGGGCCGGTGTGGGACGGCAACGAGGTCTGGCTGCTCACCGCGGCCGGCGCGATGTTCGCCGCGTTCCCCGTCTGGTACGCGACGTTCTTCAGCGGCTTCTACATGCTGCTCGTGCTCGCTCTGCTGCTGCTGATCGTGCGCGTGCTGTCCTTCGAGTACCGGCACAAGCGACCGGAGGAGAGCTGGCAGCGCAACTGGGAGCTGGTGCTGTTCGTCAGCTCGCTGCTGCTGCCGTTCCTGTGGGGAATGATGTTCGCCAACCTGGTCAAGGGCGTGCCGATCAACTCCAGCCAGGACTATGCCGGTTCGTTCGCCGACCTGCTGAACTGGCAGGCGCTCCTCGGCGGACTCGCCTTCACCGCGATCTGCGCGCTCCACGGAGCGGTGTTCACCGCGCTGAAGACGACGGGTGACATCCGGGTGCGGGCGCGTGCGTTCGCCACCAAGGCGGCCGTGGCCACCCTTCTGCTGGGCGGCGGGCTGCTGGTCTGGATTCAGGCCGAGCGCGGTACGGCCTGGACCGCGGTGGCGCTCGTCGTGGCGGTCGTCGGCCTCCTGGGCACCCTGGCGACGAACGCCAAGGGGCGCGAGGGGTGGGCGTTCACCTGCACCGGGATCGCGATCGCGGCCGTCGTGGCGGCGATCTTCCTGGCCCTCGCGCCGGACGTGATGCCGTCCTCGCTCAACGAGGCGTGGAACCTGACCATCGACAACACGGCCTCGGGTGCGTACACGCTGAAGGTGATGACCTGGGTCGCGGGGTTCATGACGCCGCTGGTGCTGCTCTACCAGGGCTGGACCTACTGGGTGTTCCGCAAGCGGCTGGGCACGAACCACATTCCGGCCGACGCCCACTGAGTCCCCCTGGGCTCAACTCGCTCGAAGTGAGGGTGTGTTTCACGTGAAACCGATCGACCAGCGTCTGTTCCGGTACGCCCGGGCCACCCGTGTCTTCCTGATCGCGGTGGTCGTCCTCGGTGCCGTCGGGGCGGGCCTGGTCATCGCCCAGGCGATGCTCATCGCCGAGGTGGTGGTCGGTGCCTTCCAGCACGGGTTCGACGTGGAGCGGCTCGCCACCCCGCTGATGCTCCTCGCGGTGGTCGCCGCCGGACGCGGTCTGGTGGCCTGGGTGACCGAACTGGCCGCGCACCGGGCCAGCGCGGCGGTCAAGTCCGAGCTGCGGAGCCGGCTCCTGGAGCGGGCCGCGCAGCTCGGCCCGGGGTGGCTCGCGGGGCAGCGCACCGGTTCGCTGGTGGCCCTCGCGACGCGGGGCGTGGACGCCCTGGACGACTACTTCTCGCGCTACCTGCCGCAGTTGGGGCTCGCGGTGGTGGTTCCGGTGGCGGTGCTCGTCCGCGTCGTCACCGAGGACTGGGTGTCGGCGGCGATCATCGTCGGCACGCTCCCCCTCATCCCGATCTTCATGATGCTCATCGGCTGGGCCACCCAGTCCCGGATGGACCGTCAGTGGCGGCTGCTGTCCCGGCTGTCGGGGCACTTCCTGGACGTGGTCGCGGGCCTGCCGACCCTGAAGGTGTTCGGCCGCGCCAAGGCGCAGGCCGACTCCATCCGCAAGATCACCGGCGAGTACCGCAGGGCGACGATGCGCACCCTGCGGATCGCCTTCCTGTCGTCGTTCGCGCTGGAACTGCTCGCTACGCTCTCGGTCGCGCTGGTGGCCGTCACCATCGGCATGCGGCTCGTGCACGGCGAGATGGACCTGTACGTGGGTCTGGTGATCCTCGTTCTCGCGCCCGAGGCGTATCTGCCGCTGCGACAGGTGGGCGCACAGTTCCACGCGGCGGCCGAGGGGCTGGCGGCGGCGGAGGAGATCTTCGCCGTCCTGGAGACCCCGCTGCCCGAGGCCGGGACGCAGGACCTCCCGTCGGGCAGCGGCATCGGCTTCGACCGGGTGTCGGTCCGCTACGAGGGACGGGACACGGACGCGGTCCGCGACGTCTCCTTCGAGGTGGCCGCAGGGGAGACGGTCGCCCTCGTGGGGCCCAGCGGGTCCGGCAAGTCGACCCTGCTGGCCGCGCTCCTCGGTTTCGTGCGCCCCTCGGGCGGACGGGTCCTGGTGGGCGGTGCCGATCTGGCGGACGTGTCGCGGGAGGCGTGGCACGCGCGCGTGGCGTGGGTGCCGCAGCGCCCGCAGCTGTACGCCGGCTCGATCGCCGACAACGTACGGCTCGCGCGGCCCGACGCCGACGAGGCGGCGGTGCTCGGCGCCCTGCGGGACGCGGGCGCCCTGGAGTTCGTACAGGCGCTGCCCGAGGGCGTGGCGACCGTGCTCGGTGAGGACGGGGCCGGGCTCTCGGCGGGACAGCGGCAGCGTCTCGCGCTGGCCCGGGCGTTCCTCGCCGACCGGCCCGTGGTGCTGCTCGACGAACCGACGGCCGCGCTGGACGGCGAGACCGAGGGAGGCATCGTCGAGGCGGTGCGCAGGCTCGCCGTCGGACGGACCGTGCTCCTCGTCGTACACCGGCCGGCGCTGCTCGCGGTGGCCGACCGGGTGGTGCGGATCGAGGCACCGGGCGCCGAGCGGGCCGGTCTGACCCCGACGGTTCCGGCGTCCGCCGAGGCGCCCGCACAACCGGTGCGGCAGGCCACCGACCAGGCCCGGGAGACGCGGGACCAGCAGTCGGTGCGCGGCCACGTCCTCACCCGGCTCCGCGCCGCCGCCCGCCCCCGCCGCTCGCGGCTGCTCCTCGCGCTGCTGCTCGGCGCGCTCGCGCTCGGCAGCTCCGTCGGCCTGATGGCCACCTCGGGGTGGTTGATCTCGCGGGCCTCGCAGCAGCCGCCGGTGCTGTACCTGATGGTCGCGGTGACGGCCACGCGCGCGTTCGGCATCGGCCGGGCCTGCTTCCGGTACGCGGAGCGGCTGGTCTCGCACGACGCCGTGCTGCGGATGCTGGCCGACACCCGGGTCGCCGTCTACCGGCGCCTGGAGCGGCTCGCCCCGGCCGGGCTGCGCACGCGGCGGCGCGGCGACCTGCTGTCGCGGCTCGTCGCCGACGTGGACGCCCTCCAGGACTACTGGCTGCGCTGGCTGCTGCCCGCGTCGGTGGCCGCCCTGGTGGGCGTCGGATCGGTGGCCTTCACCGCCTGGATGCTGCCCGCCGCGGGCGCCGTGCTCGCCGTCGGACTGCTGCTCGCCGGGGTCGGTGTGCCCCTGCTGTCCGGGGCCGTGTCCCGCCGCGCCGAGCGGCGACTGGCCCCCGCGCGGGGCGTCCTCGCGACGCGGGCCGCCGAACTGCTCACCGGCACCGCGGAACTGACCGTCGCGGGGGCCCTGCCGCGCCGCACGGCGGACGCCCGCGAGGCCGACTCCGCGCTGACCCGGATCGCCTCGCGCGCCGCCACCGCCACCGCGCTCGGCGACGGCCTCACCGCGCTGATCACCGGCCTCACCGTGGCCGCCGCCGCGCTCGTCGGCGTCCAGGGCGTACGCGCCGGACAGCTCGACGGGGTCTCGCTCGCCGTCGTGGTGCTGGCCCCGCTCGCCGCGTTCGAGGCGGTCCTCGGGCTGCCGCTCGCCGTGCAGTACCGCCAGCGGGTCCACAAGAGCGCCGAGCGGGTCTACGAGGTCCTGGACGCCCCCGAACCCGTACGCGAGCCCGAGCGGCCCGCACCGGCGCCGCAGGACCCCTTCCCGCTCGTGGTGCGGGATCTCGGAGCACGCTACGAGGACGCGGCGCAGGGGGCGCGGCCCGCGCTCGCGGGGGTCGGCCTGACCCTGGAGCGGGGCCGCAGGGTCGCCGTCGTCGGCCCGTCCGGCTCCGGCAAGACCACGCTCGCTCAGGTGCTGCTGCGCTTCCTCGACGCGGAGAGCGGGACGTACACGCTCGGCGGGACGGACGCGCACGCCCTCGACGGCGACGCCGTGCGCCGCATGGTCGGGCTCTGCGCCCAGGACGCCCACCTCTTCGACAGTTCGGTGCGCGAGAACCTGCTGCTCGCCAAGCGGGACGCCGGTGAGGACGAGCTGCGGGCCGCGCTCGGCCGCGTACGGCTCCTGGAGTGGGCCGACGCGCTGCCGGACGGGCTCGACACGCTGGTCGGCGAGCACGCGGCCCGGCTCTCCGGCGGGCAGCGGCAGCGGCTCGCACTGGCCCGCGCGCTGCTCGCCGACTTCCCGGTCCTCGTCCTCGACGAGCCCGCCGAACACCTGGACCTGGAGACCGCCGACGCGCTCACCGCGGACCTGCTGGACGCGACCCGGGGGCGGACGACCGTGCTGATCACGCACCGGCTCGCCGGTCTGGACGCCGTGGACGAGGTGATCGTGCTCGACGGCGGACGGGTCGTGCAGCACGGTCCCTACGCCGAGCTCGTCGCCGTCGACGGGCCGCTGCGGCGGATGCGGGAGCGGGAGGGCGAGACCGAGCTGCTGGTCGGCGCGGGGCGCGTGAGCGGTCCCGCCAGGTGATCCCGACTTTCCTCGCCAAATAGGACTAACTACTCTCAAGGTCATGGCAGCACCCCCGGACCCCGCCGCGCCCGACGCCGACGCCGATTCCGCAGCGGCGGCGGCCCTCGCCACCCGCAGCCTGCAAGGTCTGTCGACCGAGCTGACCGCGCGCGTGCCGCAGCTCCTCGAAGCGATGCGGTCCGTGGGGACCGGTCTGGAGCTGCACTCCACGCTGGACCGGATCTGCGAGACGGCGGCCGAGCTGGCGGACGCCACGTACGCGGCGATCGGCGTCGTCTCCGAGGACGGCGACAGGCTCTCCGACTTCGTCTACCACGGCGTCGACGAGGAGACCGCCGCGCGCATCGGGCGGCTGCCCGACGGGCACAAGGGGCTGCTCGGCGCGCTCATCCGCGACCCCTCCCCGGTGCGCCTGGCGGACCTCGCGGACGACCCGCGCTCGTGCGGCTTCCCCGCGCACCATCCGCCGATGCGGACCTTTCTGGGCGTCCCCATCCGCGTCCAGGGCGAGATCTTCGGGAACCTGTACCTCACGGAGAAGCACGGCGGCGGCGAGTTCAACGACGACGACCTGAACATGGTCCGGGTGCTCGCCACGGAGGCGGGCATCGCCATCGGCAACGCGCGCCTGTACGAGGCGGCCCGGCAGCGGGAGCGGTGGATCGACGGATCGGTGGCCGTGACCACCGCGCTGCTCTCCGGGGGCGATGCCGAGGACGCGCTCCAGGTGGTCGCCGAACAGGCCCGCCAGCTGTCCGACTCGGCCGCCGGGATCGTGCTGCTGCCCGCGGAGGAGGGCGGCATGGAGATCGTGGCCGTCGCCTCCGAGACGCCGAGCGCCATGCTCGGCGTGGTCGTGCCGCCGGAGAGCGAGATCGTCGCCGCGCTCCTCGACGGGCAGGCCGTGTTCATCGACGACGCGGCCGGGGACCCGCGCGTCATGACCAGGTTCGCGAGCGGCTTCGGACCGGCCATGATGCTGCCGCTGCAGAGCGAGGGCCGGGTCCTGGGGACGCTCGTGACGCCCCGCGCGCGTGGGGGACGGCCGTTCACCGAGGCGGAGCGCACCCTCGCCAGCCAGTTCGCCTCGCAGGCCGCGCTCGCGCTGATGATGGCCGAGGCCCAGCGCGACCGGGAGCGGCTGGCCGTCTTCGAGGACCGGGACCGGATCGCGCGCGACCTGCACGACCTCGTCATCCAGCGGCTCTTCGCCACCGGGATGATGCTGGAGACCGCCCAGCGCCGGTCCGTCGTGCCCGAGGTGCAGGCCGGGATCGGCAAGTCCGTCGATGAGCTCGACACCACCATCCAGGAGATCCGCACCGCCATCTTCGCCCTCCAGCAGGGGCCCGCCGAAGCGCCCTCCGGGCTGCGCACGCGGGTGCTGCGGGAGATCAACATGGCGGCCGTGCCGCTGGGCTTCAAGCCCTCGCACCGCTTCCTCGGCGCGGTCGACACGGTCGTCGGCGAACTCACCGGCAAGAACCTCATCGCCGCCCTCAGGGAGGCACTGTCGAACGCGTTCCGGCACGCGCGTGCCGACCGTATCGACGTCGTCGTGGACGCGGGCACGGTCCTGCCGGACGGGCGGCCGGGAGTGCGGCTGACGGTCTCCGACGACGGGGTGGGCATCCCCGAGGGCGGCCGGCGCAGCGGCCTGAAGAATCTCAAGCGGCGCGCGGAGTCGCTGGGCGGCGACAGTTGGTACGGGCCCGGGATCGGCGACGACGGGGGCGGTACGACGGTGGTGTGGCAGGCACCGCACTGAGGCCCGGACGCGGCGGTCCCTGAGCGGGCGAGACGTCTCCGCGCCGGTCTCGGAGTCGGCGTGATGTGCCTGTGCTGGTTGTCTCGGAGTCTGTGTGGCGTGCCTGCGCTGGTCGTTCCTGAGTCTGCGTGACGCGCCTGCGCTGGTTGTCTCGGAGTCTGTGTGACGTGCCGGCGTGACGTCTCCGCGCCGGTCTCGGAGTCGGCGTGACGCGCCTGCGCCGGTCGTTCCTGAGTCTGTGTGGCGTGCCTGCGCCGGTCGTCCCTGAGCCGGCGTGACGTGCCCGCACCGCTCGCACCGCTCCCTGAGATGACGTCACGCTTCGGTGCCGGTACCTGAGTTGGCGGTACGTTTCTGCGCCGTCCGGGGCACGGCGTGCCCCGCCCGTACCAGTCCTGCGAGAGGCCGCGCGCGCAGCGGGTCACGATCCGGGACATGCGACCAGGTCCCCGCCGCTCCAGCCGCTCGCTCCTCGTCCCGGCCGTGTTGATGTGCGCGCTCGTCGCCCTGGGCGGCACGCCCGCCCTCTCGGAGGGTGCGGAGGGCCCGGAGCCGAGTGCCGAGGTGGCACGCCTCCTCGAGGAGGCTTCGGCGGCCTCGCAGCGCTACGAGCAGGGCCGCAGGGCGGCGGCCGTCCAGCAGGCGCGGGCGCGGGAGCTGGAACGGCTGCTCGCGCGGGAGCGACGCGAGATCGCCGCGCTCCACGACGACCTCGGCCGGATCGCCCGCGCCCAGTACCGCAGCGGCGGCGGCATCCCGCTCACGGCGCGGATGCTGCTCAGCGACCGCCCGGAGGAGCTGATGCACGGTCAACGCGCGGTGCTGCAGGCCGACCTGGCGGTGAACAACGCCGTGGAGAAGAGCCAACGGGCCGAGCGGCGCCTTGCGGCGGGGCAGCGCGCGGCGACGGCCACGTGGCACTCCCTCCAGGCACGCAACGTGCGGCTCGCGCGCCTCAAGGAGAGCATCGGCACCAAGCTGGAGTCGGCGCGGGCGCAGTTGCAGAGCGAGGCCGACGTGTCGGCCTCGGCGGGGCAGTGCCGCGGTGCAGTACGCCTGCACCAGCCGAAATTCCGCACCACGCGCGCGTGGCTGCCTCCGGTGGCGTCGTACCAGCTGTCCGCGGGCTTCGACAGCGCGGGCGCGCACTGGGCGCACCGGCACACCGGGCAGGACTTCGCGGTCGGCATCGGCACCCCGGTGCGGGCGGCCGGGGCCGGGCGGGTGGTCAGCGTGTCCTGCGGCGGCGGCTTCGGCATCGAGGTCGTCGTGCGCCACGCCGGCGGCTACTACACGCAGTACGCGCATCTGGCGGCGGCCGCCGTCGACCAGGGCGAGAAGGTCAGGGCGGGCCAGTGGATCGGGCAGGCGGGCACCACGGGCAACTCGACGGGGCCGCACCTGCACTTCGAGGTGCGGCTCACGCCGTATCTGGGGTCGGGGATCGACCCGGTGAAGTGGTTCGCCGAGCGGGGCGTCAGGCTGTAGCGCGGGCGGCCAGCAGCTCCTCGATCACGCGGGCGACGCCGTCCTCGTTGTTGGTGTCCGTCACGCCCGTCGCGGCGGTGAGCACGTCGGGGTGCGCGTTGCCCATCGCGTAGGAGGCGCCCGCCCAGGCCAGCATCTCCATGTCGTTGGGCATGTCGCCGAACGCGACGACCTCGGCGGGCGAGATGCCGCGCTCCCGGCAGCACAGTTCGAGCGTGCTCGCCTTGGAGACGGTGCGGGCGCTGATCTCCAGCAGGGCGCTCGGGCTGGAGCGGGTGATGGCCGCCAGGTCGCCGACAGCGGTGCGGGCCAGCGCCAGGAACGCGTCCGGGTCGAGGTCGGGGTGGTACGCGAGCAGCTTGAGCACCGGCTGGCCGGCGACGTCCGGCCCCTCGAAGTCCTCGGCGAGGAGCTTCTCCGCGGGCGCGACGCTCTCCCCCGGCTCCACGTGCAGCGGCGGATACGTCGGCTCGTGGTGCAGGCCGCCGGTCCGCTCGACCGCGAACGAGGTGCCCGGTGCCGCCGTGCGCAGGATCCGTACGACGTCCAGGGCGTCCGGGACGGCCAGCTCGCGGATCTTGACGAAACGATGCTGCCCGGGGCCGCCGTGGAGATCCACGACGGCCGCGCCGTTGCCGCAGATCGCCAGGCCGTGGCCGTGGACGTGGTCGCTGACGACGTCCATCCACCGGGCCGGGCGGCCGGTCACGAAGAAGACCTCGAGGCCGGCCTCCTCGGCGGCGGCGAGCGCGGCGACCGTCCGCGGGGAGACGGTCTTGTCGTCGCGCAGCAGCGTGCCGTCGAGGTCCGTGGCGATCAGCCGGGGCGCGGAGTGGGCCGGGATCCGGGGCCCTGGAGTCGATGAGGTCACCGCACCATCGTCGCGCATATGCGCGCACGGCCGTGCGGCGGGGCGCGCAGATGAGTGTGCTGCCGGCCCACGGGCCCCGCCGGTCCCACGGCGTCACGGCATCGGTTTCAGCCGAGCTTCGCGAGCGCCTCGGTGGCGATCCGCTCGAAGGTCTTCTGATCGGTTTCGAAGGGCGTCCCCGGGATCGGCCAGTGCACGACGATCTCGGTGAAGCCCAGCTCACGGTGGCGTCCCGCGAAGTCCACGAAGGCCTCGACGGACTCCAGCGGACGGGTCCGGTCGGGGGTGAACCCGGTGAGCAGGACCTTGCCGAGTCCGGCCACGTCCCGGCCGATGTCCGCGCAGGCCGCGCCCAGTTTGCCGAGCTGTCCGCGAATGGCCTGAATCGATTGTTCGGGGGTGCCCGATTCCGCGGTGGTGCGGCGATGCCGGGTCAGTCGCGTCGGATGTGTTCGAGGTCGACGTGGCGATGGGTGAGAGGAAGCGAGGCCAGCGCCGCGGCGAGCAGGATTCCGGCGGTGCAGATCGCGAGGAGGGGGAGCCCGTCGCCGTCCCAGTGGACCGTTCCGCCGCCGGTGATCAGGTAGCTGGATTCGGCGAGACGACCGGCCACCAGAGCTCCGGCGAGCCCGACCGCGAGCGGGAGCAGGACCTGGGCGCACTGGGCCGCGCGGACCGTCAGGGGGCGGGCGCCGAGGAGGTTGAGGGTGGCGAGCCGACCACGGCTCTCCATGGCGCGGTCGGCTGCGGACACGGCGAAGGCGGCGACGCCGATGGCGAGGCCGAGGACCATGCCCGCCGCGAGAAGGCTTTTGACCACGGTGATCTGTTGCAGGGAGTCGACGTTGACGCCCACCGCCTCGATCTCCGCGGTGGGGGCGAGGGCACCGAGGCCGTCGAGCACCGTGCGTACGGTGTCCGGCGTGGAACGTGACATCAAGAGGAACTGCCCTGCTGCGGGCCGCTGTCCCGCCGGGAGCAGGGAGGGCGGTACGAGGACGTCCGCACCCGCGAAGGCCGAGGGCTGACGTGCCGTGATGGCGAGGGAGTCGCGGGGCAGCGTGACGCGGAACTTCTCCGTCTTCACTCCCTGCCCGTCCTTCGCGTCCATGAGGAACGGGTAACTGCGGCCGGGTCGGGCATCGGGGTCCTCCGCCATGTCGGAGTCGGTCAGGCGTTGGACCCGGCCGTCCACGCAGCCTCGGGGCGGCACCGAGGTGAACGCCGCGAGCTGGTCGCAGTCGGCGACCACCGCGGTGATGCGGGGCGTGGTGGAGCTCGCCCTCGGAATCCAGGAGTCCATGGCGACGGCCTGTGCCCGGACGCCTTCGATCTGACGCATACGGATGCGCTGCCCGTCGCTCAGCTCGCCGGAGGGCAGAGCGTATTCCTGGGTGAGCGAGGTGGGGCGGCTCACGTGGGCGAGTTCGACGAGGACGCCCTGGGCGAGGGACGCGGCGTAGACGAGGAGGACGAGGCCGGTGGCCACGCGCAGGGAACTCCCCGGCTCGACTTCGTTGCGGCGCATGGCGAGTGCCAGGGAGAGCGACTGGGTGGTGCCCGCGAGCCGGCGGGCGAGCCAGGCCGTGGCCGGCCCGAGTGCGAGGACGAGGCCGGCCCCCGTCAGCAGGACACCGACGGGAACGAGTACCGCTCCGGCCGGCCCGTCGGAGGGGTCCCGGCCGAGGATCCCGAGGACGCAGTAGCCGCAGATGACACCGAGCCCCGGCAGGAGCAGCAGCATCCCGTACTTCTTCGGAGGACGGGGCTGGACGCCTCGGCGCACCCGCAGCGGGCGGAGCGCGGCCTCGCGGGCCCGGTGGCGTCCGACGAACCAGGCCAGACCGGGGCAGGCGAGCAGGCAGACGGCGAGGACGGTGCCGGACGGCCGTCCGTCGGGTGGGTACCACTGAAGCCCCGGTAGGCCGATCTGCGCGAAGACCTCGTTGGCCAGGGCGTACACACCGACGCCCAGAACCGCGCCGAGGAGGGCCGCGGCCACCGTCTCCACCGCGTTGACCCGCAAGGTGCCCTTCACGCTCAGCCCGAGCAGGCGAAGTGCGGCCAGTCGGCGCGCCCGGGCCTCGGCGGAGAGCCTGGCGCACACGGACAGGAACACGGCCAGCGGCAGCAGCACGAGACAGCCCAGGGCGAAGCGCAGGATGTCCAGGGTGGAGGAGTCCACAGCGGGCGTCGGGGCCCATGCGGAGCCGAAGCCCGCCAGCGGACGTGCGGAGTAGGGCAGTTGGCCGGATGAGCGGCCGATGTAGGCGTACAGCTCATCGGGACCGGTGAGACCTTCGGGCCCGATGGTGCCGGTGATCCGGCCTGGAAGGAGGCCGGCGAGGCCGGGCTGTTCGGCCAGGGTTTCGCGCAGCCGCGGGGAGACGAGGACCTCGCCGGCCTTCGGCAGCTGGTTGATGCCGGGTGGGTGGGCCGGACGGCCGTCCGGCGGGTGACTGATGAAGACCCGGGTGAACGGCTGTGAACCATAGGGGTCCTGGCGCGTCAGGAAGACGGCGTCCTCGGCGGATCGAGCGTGCAGAACGCCGGTCACCGGCTGCGGTGCGCGCGCTGCGGCCCGGCTGTCGTGCGCGGCCAGGATCGCGGGGATGGTCAGTACCGCGGCGAGGCAGGCGACCCCCATCGCGCAGCCGAGGGACATCAGGAGGAAGCGGGCCTGACCCGTACGGCCGGCACCGCGCAGAAGGCGCAGTCCGATCAGGAACGTGGTGACGGACCGCGCCGTCACACCTCGGCCCGCCCGGCCAGGACCCCGTCGGTCATCGTGTACCGGCTGTCCGAGCGGGAAGCCACCGAGGCATCGTGCGTCACCATGATCACGGCCGTGCCCTGGGACCGTGCCAGGCCCAGGAACTCCTCCAGCACGGCACCGGCATTGGCGCTGTCGAGGGCACCCGTCGGTTCGTCCGCGAAGACCACATCGGGTCGGTGCACCAGAGCTCGTGCCACGGCGACCCGCTGACTCTGGCCCCCCGAGATCTGTGACGTCCTGCGCTGCCGCAACTCCGCGAGACCCAGTCGGCAGAGGATCTCCCCGGCCGCCTCGAGTGCCGTCGCCTTGCGCCGACCGGCCAGGCGGAGTGGTAGTGCCGCGTTCTCCTCCACGGTCAACTCCGGCAGCAGCTCTCCGTACTGGAAGACGAACCCGAACCGTTCTCTGCGCACCGTGCTCAGCTCGTCGTCACCGAGTCTGTGGAGCGGCACTCCGTCGAAGGAGACTTCACCACGTGTCGGTGCCACGACTCCGGCCAGGCAGTAGAGCAGCGACGACTTCCCCGAACCGCTGCTGCCCATGATCGCGCAGACTTCTCCGGGGCTCAGCGCGAAGTCCACTTCGCTCAGGGCTCTTTGCGAGCCGTAACACAGCTCTACGCCCGTCGCGCGAAGGATGGCATCCATGGTGAGCGGTACCTCTCTGTGTCTCGCCGGCCCCGCAACACGGAGTCGGTGACGAGGCCCGACGGCCGTCCAGCCTCGTCATGCCGACCGGGCTGCTACCTCTGGTAGTGCTTGGTCACGGAGCAGTTGTCCGGGTGGATCGAACCTCTGTCGCGGCACATACGGACCCAGGCGTCCTTGGTGAGTTGCGCAGCTCCGTCATAGACGACCTTGTCGAGCGGAACGGTCTTGCCCTGCTTGCCCTTGAAGCGATTCCAGGCATAGCCCTCGACCTTGGTCCCTTGAGGTGGAAGGCACCGTGGTTCTGCCCGCGGGGTTCCCAGGTGTAGGTGCCCCTGGTGAAGGCCGCGCCGGTGGTGTCCAGCTTGGGGATGGAGTGCCAGGCTTCGGCGAACGCGGTCCCCATTCCTCCGACGAACTAGGTCGTGGCGACTGCCGCTGTTGTCAGTTTTCGCACGCTTCCTCCGGATGAGAGCCCCGACGTGTCGTAACAGAGAGTATCGACGCGATCGCTCAGGGCCTATGGAGGGGATCTTGTTTACTCCCATCCGGTGAAGCCGGAAGGATCGGTGACGCGGCCTGCGGGACCGTGCCGGCAACGAGCCTCGACGTACCCCGTGCACGCGCCCTGAGCAGGGTGGTCAAATGGTTCGCGGCGTGAAAACGGTTGCGGGGCACCGTAGGCTCGACGGCATGGAACTCCGTCTCAGCACTGTCATCCTCCCCGTCGACCGGTGGCACGAGGGAGGCCGTGCGAAGTGGCGGGCCGCTGAGGAGCTCGGGTTCCACGCCGCCTACACCTACGACCACCTGTCGTGGCGCACGTTCCGGGACGGGCCGTGGTTCGGGGCGCTGCCCACGCTGACGGCCGCGGCGACCGCCACCGAACGGTTGCGGCTGGGCACGCTCGTCACGTCTCCGAATTTCCGCCACCCGGTCACGCTCGCCAAGGAGCTGATCTCCCTGGACGACGTCTCAGGCGGGCGGATCACCCTGGGGATCGGCGCCGGTGGCACCGGATTCGACGCGACGGCGCTCGGCCAGGAGCCGTGGACACCACGTGAGCGGGCCGACCGTTTCGGCGAGTTCGTACCTCTGCTCGACCGGCTGCTGACCGAGGACGCCGTCTCCTGGGAAGGCGACCACTACCAGGCGGTCGAGGCGCGCAACATCCCCGGCTGTGTCCAGCGGCCGCGGCTGCCGTTCGCGGTGGCCGCCACCGGCCCGCGCGGTATGCGCCTCGCCGCCCGGCACGGGCAGGCGTGGGTGACCACGGGGGATCCGAAGCTGTACGAGACCGGTACGCCCGAGCAGTCGGTGGACGCCGTGCGCGGACAGATCGACCGGCTCACGGACGCGTGCGCCGGGATCGGCCGGAGTGTGGACGAGCTCGACAAGATCCTGCTCACCGGCTTCACCCCGGACCGCACGAGCCCGCTCGAGTCCGTCGACGCCTTCGTCGATTTCGCCGGCCGCTACGGGGCCCTGGGTATCACCGAGCTCGTGATCCACTGGCCCATCCCGGACTCGGACTTCGCCGCCGACCAGGCCGTCTTCGAGAAGATCGCCGTCGAGGCCGCTGCCCAACTGCGGTGAGCGACCCACTCTCTTCGCGGCGCGGCGCGGCTCTGCTCTGTGGGCGACCGGCGAAAGCGGTTCGGCCGCTCCCCGGGCGCCGCGCCCCCTCAGCGCACCCGTCCGCTCAGCCACCGGGTGAGGTTGATCATCGGCAGGTACTCCTTGTACGTGCGGTCGCCGGGCAGCGGGACGATGAGCCGGTAGCCGGGTGGGAAGCGCTTGCCGTGGACGTGGGCGAGGCCGCTGTAGCAGGAGCGCAGGAACGCCGGGACCTCGTCGCGCGGGATGTCGTGGAACTCGACGCCCTCGACCGTGATCAGCGCGTCGTCCTCGGGGAAGAGCCGCACGTCGATGCGGGGGGTGCCACCCAGTTCCACGTAGGCCTCGTGGGGCAGGGAGCCGTCGGGGTCGGTGGTGACGCCCAGGCCGGCGTGGCTGCGGCGGGAGGTCCGGTCGGCGCCGATGTCGTGCGTGACCTCGATCTCCAGGTGGAACTCACGGGCGATCTCGCGCAGGGCGGCGACGGCCGCCTCCGTGGTGGGCAGGTGGGGAAACGAGTGGTCCATACCCGTTGATGATGCATCGACGGGCTCTGGGGTTGCCCCGTCCGTCAGGAGAAGCGCAGGTAGCGCGGGGGTACGGCGGCGGTGAGCCAGACGCCGTTGGCACTCAGCCGGAAGACGTGGCCGTCGCGGTGCATCGCGCCCGCGTCCACCGGCAGCACGACCGGACGGCCACGCCGGGCGCCGACGCGGGTGGCGGTCTCGCGGTCGGCCGACAGGTGCACGTCGTGCCGGTCCATGGGGCGCAGCCCCTCGGCGCGGATCGCGTCGAGGAAACGGGCGACGGTGCCGTGGTAGAGGTACGCGGGCGGCTCGGCCGGCGCGAGTCCCAGGTCGACGTCGATGGTGTGGCCCTGATTGGCGCGGATCCGGGTGCCGTCGATCGTGAAGCGCTGCTTGTCGTTCGTGGTGACGACGTGGTCGAGCTCGGCGCGGGTGATCCGGAACCGGTGCGCGGCGGTGGCCGCGAGCAGGTCGTCGATCTCCACCCAGCCCGCCTCGTCGGGGGCGAGGCCGAGGCGCTCGGGCTGGTGGCGCAGGTGTTTCGAGAGGTACTTCGACACCTTCACGGTGCGTTGTTCGTCCATGGCGTCAGGGTGCCGGACGGCCTCTGAAAACTCTTCCGGATTTTTCGGCTCGCATGTTTGATCCACAAGCAAGTCCAGTTATCCACAGGGGAATTGACGAATCTGTGGACAAGTGGTGTGCGCTATGGCCCACTTGGCCAACAAAGCTCTATTTGTTGTGACTTGCCGTCAATGTATCCAATGTCCGTGCTTGCACTTCACGTTGGGTGGCGGCCGCGACGAACGCCGACACGTTCTCCGCCCCAACCAGCGCGCTCACGGCCCGCATTGTCTCCGCGGGTACGGCGACCGACTGCGGCTCGTCGACGGGTGGCAGGACCGGTCCGGCCGACAGATGCTGGTGCAGATGACGGGTCGCGAACAACCGCATGGCCCGCGCCAGTTCGGCATCCACCGACTGCTGCGCGAGCGGCCGCAGCCGGCGCACCAGCGCGGCGGCCTCGGCGGCCTCGCTGTCGGTCGGCGGCTGCGGACCGAGATAGCGCGCGAAGACGTGCTCGGTGGTGAACTCCAGGAAACGCGCCGCTATATGTTCGACCTGCCCCCTCAACTCCCGCAGATGACTGGAGATCGCGGAGAGTGGCACGCCCGCCGCGTACAACTCGACCGCCACCGCCAGTTCTTGAGGGCTCGGGACGAGGAACTCGTCGTCCCTGTCCGGTACGCGCTCCAGCACTCCGAGCTCGATCGCGTCCTGCACGGCGGCCTCGTCGGGGTCGCCGCCGAACCGCTCGTCGAGCTCGGCCCGCGTGATGCGGCCCGCCCGCTCGTCCGTCCACGGCTTGTCGACCTCGGCGACCAGGCCGAGGACACCGCCGAGGCCGCGGCCCGCGTCCCATGCCTCCAGGAGCTCCTTGATCGAGGCCAGCGTGTAGCCCCGGTCGAGGAGGTCGGCGATCTGGCGCAGCCGGGCCAGATGCGTGTCCGTGTACACATTGGCCCGGCCGCGGCGCTCGGGGCGCGGCAGCAGTCCGCGGTCCTGATAGGCGCGGATCGTGCGGACCGTGGCGCCGCTGTGGTGGGCCAGGTCCTCGATCCGGTACTCGGCGGCCGGCTGCCCCGCTCGCTCCGTCACACCCCACGTCCCTCGGTCGTACCCGGTCACTCGGCGGAAGGTCCCGGTCCGCTCACGCGATGGCCGAGCGGCCGATCGCTCCGGCCGCGGCCCTCGCCGCGGGTGAGGCGGCCAGATACTCGACGGCCCTGCGCAGCGAACCCTCCTGCGAGGGATGGTACGACCGGCGCAGATAGCGCGGTATCGCCGCACCCAGGTCGCGCCAGGCGGGCAGCAGGCCCTTGCGCACCGCCCGGTTGTGCTCCGCGAGGGAGTAGCGCAGGCGGCCGTCGAGCTGCGGGTCGTGGCGTATCAGATAGGCCGCGCCCCAGCCCCACAGGTAGAGCATCACGGGCGCGGTGACGGCCATGCCCGCGACCCGGCGGGCGTAGCGGGGCAGGCCCGCGCCGCCGCAGTGCTGGTACATGTCGAAGGCGACCGAGCGGTGCTCGACCTCCTCCGCGCCGTGCCAGCGCAGCAGATCGAGCATGATCGCGTCGCTGCCCGCGCGGTCCAGGGCGTCGGCGTGCAGCACCCAGTCGCCCAGGACCGCCGTGAACTGCTCGATCGCCGCGATCACCGCGAGCCGGTGGCGCAGCCATTCCCGTGCCGGTATCGGCATGCCCAGCGGCGGCCGCTCGCCGAGCAGCCGCTCGAAGAGGAAGTCGACGTACTTCGTGTAGTCGGCCGTGTCCAGCTTCTGGGCCGCCAAGTGCTCCAGCACGTGCGCGTGTTGAACGCTGTGGGTCGCCTCCTGCCCCATGAACGCCTTTACATCCCGGAGGAGCGCGGGATCCCGGACCAGGGGCAGGCCCTCCTTGAAGACCTTCACGAACCAGCGCTCGCCCGCGGGCAGCAACAGATGCAGCACGTCGATGACATGGGTGGCGGTCGGCTCGTCCGGTATCCAGTGCAGGGGCGTCGACTCCCAGTCGAAGGAGACGCGCCGCGGGGCGATCGTGTGGTGCTCCGTGCCCTCTGTGCTCTCTGTGCTCCCGGTGCTCTCCGGGGGCTCCTCCGCCGTGCTCACAGCGGGGGCTCCAGCCGGGCGACGGCGCGCAGCGCCCTGGGGGTGAAGCGCGACATGAGGTGGGCGCCGCGGGCCTCCGGGGTGACCGGGACGACCGCCTTGTTGTGCACGACGGCGGCGAGGATCGCGTCGGCGACCTTCTCCGGCGGATAGTTGCGCAGGCCGTACAGGCGCGAGGACTTCTTCTGCCGGCGCTCCTCCTCCGCGCTGTCGGCGCCGACGAACCGGGCCGTCGACGTGATGTTCGTGTTCACCAGGCCCGGGCAGATCGCGGAGACGCCGATGCCCTGCCCGGCCAGCTCCGCGCGCAGGCACTCGCTGAGCATCAGCACCGCTGCCTTGGAGGTGGAGTAGGCCGGCAGCGCCTTCGAGGGCTGGTACGCGGCCGCCGACGCGGTGTTCACGATGTGGCCGCCCTGCCCGCGCTCGGCCATCTGCCCGCCGAACAGCCGGCAGCCGTGGATGACCCCCCACAGGTTCACGTCGAGGACCTTCTTCCAGTCCTCGGGGGTGGTGTCGAAGAAGGAGCCGGACAGGCCGATCCCCGCGTTGTTCACCAGGACGTCGACCACGCCGTACTCCGCGGCGACCTTCTCGGCCAGCTTCTCCATCGCCTGCTCGTCGGAGACGTCGACGGCCTCCGCCCATGCCTCGGGGGCGCCGACGAGCCGCGCCATCTCGGCGGTGCGCGTGGCGCTCTCGGCGTCCCGGTCGACGGCGATCAGACGTGCGCCGGCCTCGGCGAACGCGAACGCGGTGGCCCGCCCGATGCCGCTGCCCGCCCCCGTGACCAGCACCAGCTGACCGCCGAACCGCTCCGCGTACTTGCCGTCGGCGGTCTTCTGCTGCGCGGGCACCCCGTCCTCCAGCTCCTCGGTCGCGGTGACGAACTCGCCGATCCAGGCGGTGAGCTGGTCGGGCCGGGTGCGCGGCACCCAGTGCTTGGCCGGCAGCGTGCGGCGCGTCAGCCGCGGCGCCCACAGCTCCAGCTGGTCGTACAGCTTCGGCGACAGGAAGGCGTCGCCGAGCGGCGTGATGAGCTGCACGGGCGCGTGCGCGTACGCGTCCTCGCGCGGATGGGCGAGCCGCCTGCGGATGTTGTCCCGGTAGAGCCAGGCGCCGTGCGCGGCGTCCGAGGGCAGCGACGACGTCGGATAGTCGCCGGCCGGGACCCGCTCCACGCGCTCCAGGATCTTCGGCCAGCGCTTGCCGAGCGGCCCGCGCCAGGCCAGCTCCGGCAGCACGGGCGTGTGCAGCATGTACACGTACCAGGACTTGGCGCCCTGCCCGAGCAACTGGCCGACCTTGCGCGGCGTGGGCCGCTTCATGCGGTGCTTGATCCAGTGGCCGAAGTGGTCGAGGGACGGGCCCGACATCGAGGTGAAGGACGCGATCCGGCCCTCGGTGCGCCGGACCGTGACGAACTCCCAGGACTGCACCGAACCCCAGTCGTGCCCCACCACGTGCACCGGACGGTCCGGGCTCACCGCGTCGATGACCGCCACGAAGTCGTCCGTCAGCTTCTCCAGGGTGAACCCGCCGCGCAGCGGCTTCGGCGCGGTGGAGCGCCCGTGGCCGCGGACGTCGTAGAGCACCACGTGGAAGCGGTCCGCGAGGCGCGCGGCGACCTCCGACCAGACCTCCTTGGAGTCGGGGTAGCCGTGGACGAGCACGACGGTCGGCCGCGCCGTGTCGCCCAGCTCCACCACGCACAGCTCGACGCCGCCCGTGTGCACGACGCGCTCGCGCGCCCCGTGGATCGTCATCAGGTCCGCCATCAGATGCCCTCCGCCCAGCGCCGCACGTGCGGCAGATCGTCGTCCAGCCAAAAAGCGCTCTCCTCGGGGTCCGCGGAGTCCGTGACCACGAGGATCTCCTCGAACTTGGCGCCCGTCCCCCGGAAACCGAGGTGGGGCTCCACCGCCCACAGACCGGGCTGCGGGGGGTGGTCGGAGAAGCGGTACGGCGACCACAGCGGCGACCATCCGTCCCGGTGCCCGTGCAGCGCGTCGCTCGCCAGGCCCTTCAGCGACTGGGTGCCGAAGCCGAAGAGCGTCGGGTTGAGCCGGCGCTCCCTGACCCGGTCGACCTTGTGCGCGATCACGCCGAACGGATAGGCCCGGTGCCGGTTCGCATATCCCTGGCGGACCATCAGCCGGTCGACGCTCTCGTAGATCTCGCGCAGCGGGCGCCGCTCGCGCACCTCGCGCAGGATCAGCTCGCGGTGCGCCTCCAGGTCGGCGAGAAGCTTGTCGTGCAGGGGATTGAGGCCGAGGCAGCCCGAGTAGCCGATGTCCGCCGTGCATCCCTTGTAGACCGGGGCCATGTCGAGGATGAACGGCATCCCCGCCTCCAGCCTGCGGTTCGTGGGGAAGAACTGCAGCGGTACCCGGAAGTTCGCGAACGCCGTGCGGTCACCGAACCAGGCGAAGGGCAGATGGAACCAGTCCCGCACCCCGCGCTCGCGCAGCCACTCCCGCTGCATCCGCGCCGCCTCGCGCTCGGTCACCCCGGGCTTCAGCTGCGCCGCGACCGCTTCCGCGCACTCGTACGCGAGCGTCTGCACTTCCCTGAACCCCCGCAGCTCCGCGGAGAGTTCCCGTACCACTGCTGAGGTCATGCCACCGTCCGTCCGTGTCACGGCCGCCCGGACCCGGTGACGGGGCCGTCGCCGTACGCGCTCGTAACTTGACACTGATGAATGTGACAATGGCTGACGGCGACGTCAAGGGGCCTGCGCAGATCTGTGGATTACCTCCCGGTTGTGGACAGCGCCGCGCCCGCCAGGGTGAACGCTCCCGGTCCGAGGGGCTACTCGGGGATGACCCCTACGGACCCGTAATACTCAGGTCTCATACGAGGTCGACCCCCTGGTCTGACGTCTCGTGTGGCCTGCGCCACTACCGTCGAAGACGTGACTGTGATCGCGACCGAAAGCCTGAGCAAGCGGTTCCCACGGGTGACCGCGCTTGACCGGCTGACCATGGACATCGGGCCCGGAGTGACCGGGCTCGTGGGAGCCAATGGCGCCGGCAAGTCCACCATGATCAAGATCCTGCTGGGTCTGTCCCCGGCGACGGAGGGCCGTGCCGAGGTGCTCGGGCTCGACGTCGCCACCCAGGGTGCCGAGATCCGCGAGCGGGTCGGGTACATGCCGGAGCACGACTGCCTGCCGCCCGACGTCTCGGCCACCGAGTTCGTCGTCCACATGGCCCGCATGTCCGGCCTGCCGCCGACCGCGGCGCGCGAGCGCACGGCCGACACGCTGCGCCACGTCGGCCTCTACGAGGAGCGCTACCGCCCCATCGGCGGCTACTCGACGGGCATGAAGCAGCGCGTGAAGCTGGCCCAGGCCCTCGTCCACGACCCGCAGCTGGTCTTCCTGGACGAGCCGACGAACGGCCTGGACCCGGTCGGCCGCGACGACATGCTCGACCTGATCCGCCGGGTGCACAGCGACTTCGGCATCTCGGTGCTCGTCACCTCGCACCTGCTCGGCGAGCTGGAGCGCACCTGCGACCACGTCGTCGTCATCGACGGCGGCAAGCTGCTGCGCTCCAGCTCCACCACCGACTTCACCCAGTCCACGGCGACGCTCGCGATCGAGGTCACCGACAGCGACGAACACCCGGACGGCACCAGCGCCCTGCGCGAGGCGTTCGCCGAGCGCGGCATCGAGACGACCACCGGCGGCGAACTGCCCGGCGCCGGCCACACCGTGCTCATCACCGCGCAGGGCGACGAGACGTACGACATCGTGCGCGACGTCGTCGCCGACCTCGGCCTCGGGCTCGTCCGCATGGAGCAGCGCAGGCACCACATCGCGGAGGTCTTCCGGCCCACGGCCGAGGCCGCCGCCGAGGAGCCGGTCACCGAGCGCGCCGCGGCCTGGGCCGCCACCGCCGCCGCACAGCAGACGGGAGGCGCGCGCGATGAGCGTTGAGCCCTTGAGCACCCAGATCCACAACATCGGCTACCGCCACTACGACGGCCCCCGCCTGGGCCGCGCCTACGCCCGCCGCTCGCTCTTCTCGCAGAGCCTGCGCGGCGCGTACGGCCTGGGCCGCTCGGCCAAGTCGAAGGTGCTGCCGATGCTGCTCTTCGTCGTGATGTGCGTGCCCGCGCTGATCATGGTCGCGGTCGCCGTCGCCACCAAGGCGAAGGACCTCCCGCTCGACTACACGCGGTACGCGATCGTCCTCCAGGCGGTGATCGGCCTCTACGTAGCGTCCCAGGCGCCCCAGGCCGTCTCGCGCGACCTGCGCTTCAAGACGGTCCCGCTCTACTTCTCGCGCCCCATCGAACGTGTCGACTACGTAGTCGCGAAATTCGCGGCCATGACGTCCGCCCTGTTCATCCTCACCGCGGCGCCGCTGATCGTCCTCTACGTAGGCGCTCTGCTCGCCAAACTCGACTTCACCGACCAGACCAAGGGATTCGGCCAGGGACTGGTGTCCGTGCTGCTGCTGTCGCTGCTCTTCGCCGGGATCGGCCTGGTCGTCTCCGCGGTCACCCCGCGCCGCGGCTTCGGCATCGCCGCCGTCATCGCCGTCCTGACCATCTCCTACGGAGCGGTCTCCACGGTCCAGGCCATCGCCGAGGCGCAGGACAACTCCGGCGCGGTGTCCTGGCTCGGACTGTTCTCCCCGATCACCCTCATCGACGGCGTACAGACCGCCTTCCTGGGGGCCACGTCGTCCTCTCCGGGCGGGCACGGGCCCTCCGCCGGCCAGGGCGTGGTCTATCTGCTCGTCGTCCTCGGACTCATCGCCGGCTCCTACGGCCTGCTGATGCGCCGCTACCGGAAGGTCGGACTGTGACCGCCATCAAGATCGACCACGTCTCCCGCTGGTTCGGGAACGTTGTTGCTGTCAACGACGTGACGATGACCGTCGGCCCCGGCGTCACCGGCCTCCTCGGTCCGAACGGCGCGGGAAAGTCCACGCTGCTCAACATGATGGGCGGCTTCCTCGCCCCGTCGAACGGCACGGTCACCCTCGACGGGCAGCAGATCTGGCGCAACGAGCAGATCTACCGCCACATCGGCATCGTCCCCGAGCGCGAGGGGATGTACGACTTCCTCACGGGCAGCGAATTCGTCGTGGCCAACGCCGAGTTGCACGGCCTCGGCAAGAAGGAGGCGCAAGCGGCGCTCGCCACGGTCGAGATGGAGTACGCCCAGGACCGCAAGATCTCGACGTACTCCAAGGGCATGCGGCAGCGCGTGAAGATGGCCTCCGCGCTCGTCCACAACCCGTCGGTGCTGCTCCTGGACGAGCCGTTCAACGGCATGGACCCGCGCCAGCGCATGCAGCTGATGGACCTGCTGCGGCGCATGGGCGGCGAGGGCCGCACGGTGCTGTTCTCCTCGCACATCCTCGAAGAGGTCGAGCAGTTGGCCTCCCACATCGAGGTGATCGTCGCCGGACGGCACGCGGCCAGCGGCGACTTCCGCCAGATCCGCCGGCTGATGACCGACCGGCCGCACCGCTATCTGATCCGCTCCAGCGACGACCGGGCCCTCGCCGCCGCGCTGATCGCGGACCCGTCGACCGCCGGCATCGAAGTCGACCTGAAGGAAGGCGCGTTGCGCATCCAGGCCGTCGACTTCGGCCGGTTCACGACGCTGCTGCCGAAGGTCGCGCGGGAGCACGGCATCCGCCTGTTCACCGTCTCGCCGTCCGACGAGTCCCTCGAGTCCGTCTTCTCTTATCTGGTCGCGGCCTAGTCACGGCACAGGAGGCCCTGATGTACGACCCCACTGTCGCCCGGCTCACCTACCGGGCTCTGCTCGGCCGCCGCCGGGCCCTCATCCTCTTCGCGCTGCCGCTGCTGCTCATCGTGATCTCCGGCCTGGTCCGGGCGCTCACCGGAGCCGACGACCAGACCGCCGCCGACGTGCTCGGCGGGTTCGCGCTCGCCACGATGGTGCCGCTGATCGGCGTCATCGCGGGGACCGGCGCGATCGGCCCCGAGATCGACGACGGATCGGTCGTCTATCTGCTGTCCAAGCCGGTCAAGCGGCCCACGATCATCTTCACCAAGCTCATCGTCGCCATCTCCGTGACCATGGTCTTCTCGGCCGTCCCGACCCTGATCGCGGGCCTGATCCTGAACGGGAACGGGCAGCAGATCGCTGTCGCCTACACGGTCGCCGCCCTGGTCGCCTCGATCGCGTACGCCGCGATCTTCCTGCTGCTCGGCACGGTCACCCGGCACGCGGTCGTCTTCGGCCTCGTCTACGCCCTCGTCTGGGAGGCGCTGTTCGGCTCGCTGGTGGCCGGGGCGCGCACGCTCAGCGTTCAGCAGTGGTCCCTCGCCGTGGCCCACAAGGTGACCGGCGGTGACCTCGTCACCTCGGACGTCGGGCTGCCGCTCGCGACGGTGCTGCTGGTGGCCGTGACCGTCCTGGCGACCTGGTACGCGGGCCAGAAGCTGCGGTCGCTGACGCTGGCGGGGGAGGAGTAGATCCGGCCCGTCACGGCCTTGATGCCGATTTCACCCTCCCACCGGCACACTGGTGGGAGGGTGCATTGCCCTATATGTCAGTGAAATATCACGCCGAGACGGCACGCCGACACGACAGCGGAGGAGGACCCGCCATGGCCGGAGAGCACGACGCCTGGGACGACGTGGTCCTGGATGCCGACTTCATACGCGACGCGGAGACGTCCGAGTCGTCGGCGCGGGCGCGCATGCTCACGGCCCGGTGGAGCAGACAGGCCCCCGAGCCGGAGCCCTGGCGCTCCGACAAGCCGCCGGCGGGTTGGTTCTTCAGCAAGGCGCGGCGCAGGAAGTGGCGCCGCCGGTGATCACCGGCGATTAATTCGGTGGCGGTGAACGGGCCGCCGAGGCACATTGGTGGTGTCACCGCGCCGGTTCCGCTCGGACACCGGTGCCCATCCACTGGGAGAGGAGCGCGACGATGTCCATCAGTAGTCCGTCGAGCTCCCGACAGGGCAGCCCGATGCGGGCTCCGGAGTAGTCACTGCACTCCGTCGAGCCCCGCGTCCGGGGGCGCTGCCCGGGGCGGCCGCTTCGAGCACGTGCCTTCTGCGGCACGTGGGCCGCCCACCCGGAGGATTGGCCGAGTGGTAAGGCACCGGCTTGCTAAGCCGTGGTCGGGGTTCACCCCCCGCGCGCGTTCGATCCGCGCATCCTCCGCCATGTCGCTGCGCTGGGCTCGGGCAGAGCCGGTGTGGGCCCGCGGCCTGCTTGCGGCTGCTCGCCGGGGCGCTCCTGGTTGAATGCCGGGTGCGCGCCGCGCGTGGTTGCTCGCGTCGGGGAGCAGGCCGGGGGTCAGGCTCCCAGCAGGCGCTCCAGGACGACCGCGATGCCGTCGTCCGCGTTCGACGTCGTCACCTCGTCGGCCACTGCCTTGAGCTGGCTGTGGGCGTTGGCCATCGCGACGCCGTGGGAGGCCCAGCCGAACATCGGGATGTCGTTCGGCATGTCGCCGAACGCGATGGTCTCCGCGGCCTTCACGCCCAGCCGGCGGGCCGCGAGCGACAGTCCCGTGGCCTTGGACAGGCCGAGGGGAAGCAGCTCCACGATGCCCTCGCCCGCCATCGTGACGCCCACCAGATCGCCGGCCGTCGACCGCGCGACCTCCGCGAGCTCGTCGTCGGTGAGGCCCGGGTGCTGCACGTACACCTTGTTCAGCGGCGCGGCCCACAGCTCGGAGACGTCCGTGAACGGGATGGCCGGCAGGTGTCCCTCGCCCACCTCGTAGCCGGGGCCGACGATGACCTCGCCGTCGAGCCCGTCCCGGCTGGCGGCGAGCGCCAGCGGGCCGAGCTCCGCCTCGATCTTGGAGAGCGCGAGGCCCGCCAGCTGCCGGTCGAGCGTCACGGACGTGAGCAGCCGGTGCTCCCCCGCGTGGTAGACCTGCGCGCCCTGGCCGCACACCGCGAGCCCCTCGTAGCCGAGGTCGTCGAGGATGTGCCGGGTCCAGCCCACCGCCCTTCCGGTCACGACGATGTGCGCGGCACCCGCCGCGGTGGCCGCGACGAGCGCCTCACGCGTGCGCTCGGAGACGGTCTCGTCGGGCCGCAGGAGCGTGCCGTCGAGGTCCGTCGCGACGAGCTTGTACGGAAAGGCGGTGGCGGGGGGAGCGGGATGGCTCACTTGGCGTTCGGCTCCAGGCTGTACAGGGGTGCAGGCCGGTTCGGACTGCTGCTTACTTGGGGTCCAGGGTGGTGCGTCCCCCGAGGTACGGCCGGAGCATCTCCGGGACGCGCACCGAGCCGTCGGCCTGCTGGTGGTTCTCGAGGATCGCCACGATGGTGCGCGGGACGGCGCACAGCGTGCCGTTCAGCGTCGACAGCGGCTGCACCACCTTCTTGCCGTCGCGGTCGTCGCGCATCCGGATGGACAGGCGGCGCGCCTGGAAGCCGTCGCAGTTCGAGGCCGAGGTCAGCTCGCGGTACTTGCCCTGGGTCGGGATCCACGCCTCGCAGTCGAACTTGCGCGAGGCCGAGGAGCCGAGGTCACCGGTGGCGACGTCGATCACCTGGAACGGCAGCTCCAGGCCGGTCAGCCACTGCTTCTCCCACTCCAGGAGCCGCTGGTGCTCGTTCTCCGCGTCGTCCGGGTGGACGTACGAGAACATCTCGACCTTGTCGAACTGGTGCACGCGGAAGATGCCGCGGGTGTCCTTGCCGTACGTGCCCGCCTCGCGGCGGAAGCACGGCGAGAAGCCGGCGTAGCGCAGCGGCAGCTGGTTCGCCTCGACGATCTCGTCCATGTGGTACGCGGCGAGCGGGACCTCGGAGGTGCCGACCAGGTAGTAGTCGTCCTTCTCCAGGTGGTACACGTTCTCCGCGGCCTGGCCGAGGAAGCCGGTGCCCTCCATGGCGCGCGGGCGCACCAGGGCGGGGGTCAGCATCGGCGTGAAGCCGGCCTCGGTGGCCTGCGCGATCGCCGCGTTGACCAGCGCCAGCTCAAGCAGGGCGCCGACGCCGGTGAGGTAGTAGAAGCGCGAGCCCGAGACCTTCGCGCCGCGCTCGACGTCGATGGCGCCGAGCGCCTCGCCGAGCTCCAGGTGGTCCTTGGGCTCGAAGCCCTCGGCGCCGAAGTCGCGGATCGTGCCGTGCGTCTCCAGGACGACGAAGTCCTCCTCGCCGCCGCGCGGGACGTCGGGGTGCACGATGTTCCCCAGCTGGAGGGCGAGTCGCTGCGACTCCTCCTCGGCCTCGCGCTGCTCGGCCTCGGCCGCCTTCACGGCGGCGGACAGCTCGCCCGTCTTCTTCAGCAGCTCCTGGCGCTCCTCGGGGGAGGCCTTGGGGATCAGCTTGCCGAGCGTCTTCTGCTCGTTGCGGAGTTCGTCGAAGCGGAGCCCGGACGACCTGCGCCGCTCGTCGGCGGACAGGACGGAGTCGACGAGCGCGACGTCCTCTCCACGGGCGCGCTGGGAGGCGCGAACACGGTCGGGGTCCTCACGGAGCAGGCGAAGGTCAATCACCCCTCCAGGCTACCGGTGCGCGGATCCGGCCCACGACCCGATATCCGGTGCGTCGCTTTATGCCCTATTTGCCGGAATGTGAATTTCGAGCCGGGGTCCGGGTCAAGGGAAACACTCCCTTTCCCTGAAAAGGAGCAGTTCGGGCGCATCGCTTTGACCCGACTCCCTTGCGCGGAGGGGCACTTGGACTCCTGTTGTCCACAGGAGTGCACAGGTTCACGGGGTTATCCACAGGCTGTGAGAAAGGGCTGTGGATGCCGGAAGAGATCATTCCGAAAGCCGCATGTATCGCGAAGGATTCCCGTTCCAAACCCACTTCATACTCACTTTCGGGTGGAAACGCTTCACTCCAAAGAGTTGATCAAGGGAAAAGAGTGGACGAGGGGTGACGTGTGCGGCTGTGGATGTACTTGTGGCCTGTAGGGCGATTTGTCGACCATGTCACGCCTTGCTGTCGACTTGTCCCCAGGTCGAGATGCGGACCTGTGGATAACTTTTGTGGATGAAGAAAATGCGCTGGTAGGACCGGGTGCGGAGGCAGAAGGAAGCCCTGTCCGACGGTGGAGAACCCGGGCCGGGGCTCAGCCGGTCCGGCGGGTCAGAACCGGCCGTCCTGGCAGCGCGCCAGCCAGTCGGACGCCGCCGTGAACTCGCCGTCCGACGTCCCCGTCCGCGGCTCCCGCACATCGGCGACGGCGACCCCGGCCCGCGGATACGACCCGAGGTAGCGGATCTGCGGGCACGCCCGCTTCAGCCCCATCAGCGCCTCGGCGACCCTGCGGTCGGAGATGTGCCCCTCCGCGTCGATCGCGAAGCAGTAGTCGCCGATGCCCTTCCCCGTCGGCCGGGACTGCAGCAGCATCAGGTTGACGCCTCGGATGGCGAACTCCTGGAGCAGCTCCATCAGCGCACCGGGATGGTCCTCGCGCTGCCAGATGACCACCGACGTCTTGTCCGCGCCGGTCGGCGCCGCGGGCCGGGCCGGGCGGCCGACGAGCACGAACCGGGTCTGCGCGTTCTCCGCGTCGTGGATCTCGGTGACCAGCGGTTCGAGACCGTACGTGGACGCCGCGAAGGCGCCGGCGAACGCGGCGTCGAACCGGCCCTCCTGCACGAGCCGCGCCCCGTCCGCGTTCGACGCCGAGGACTCCCAGGTCACGTCGGGGAGGTGGGTCTGCATCCAGTTGCGGACCTGCGGCTGCGCGGCCGGGTGGGCGGTGACCGTCTTGATGTCGCCGAGCTTCGTGCCGGGCCGCACCAGCAGCGCGAAGGTGATGTCGAGCAGCACCTCGCGGTAGATCATCAGCGGCGCGCCCGCCACCAGCTCGTCGAGAGTGGTGGTGATGCCGCCCTCGACCGAGTTCTCGATCGGTACGAACGCGGCCTCGGCCTCGCCGTTGCGGACCGCGTCCAGCGCGGCCGGGACCGACACCTTGGGCGCGAGCTCCCGGGTGGCCGCCTCCGGAAGCGTGCGCAGGGCGACTTCGGTGAAGGTGCCCTCGGGACCGAGGTACGCGTAGCTGGCTGGCATGGGGTCACCCTAATGGGCCCGGCCGCACCCGGCTCACGGACGAGTCACCGGCCACCCGGCCGAACACCGCCCCCTCGTCGGGAGCCGGGAGCCGGGAGCCGGGAGCCGGGAGCCGGGAGCCTGGCACCATGACCGGCCGGGCGTCACCCCTCCAGCAACGCCTGCCCCACGTACCCGCCCTTCTCCGCGCCGCCCGGCACCGCGAACAGTCCGCTCGCCTCGTGCCGGATGAACCGCGACAGCGCGTCGCCGCGGTCCAGCTTGCGCTGGACGGGCACGAAGCCGCGCAGCGGATCCGCCTGCCAGCAGATGAACAGCAGGCCCGCGTCGGGGACGCCGTCCGTGCCGATGCCGTCGTGGAAGGAGAACGGGCGGCGCAGCATCGCCGCCCCGCCGTTCTGGTCCGGACGGCTGATGCGGGCATGCGCGTTGAGCGGGACGACCAGGTCGCCGTTGCCGTCCGTCTTGTCCAGCTTCATCTCACTGGTCTCGGTGCCGCCGGTCAGCGGGGCGCCCGTCGACTTCTTGCGCCCGATGACGGACTCCTGCGCCGACACCGACTCCTTCTCCCAGTCGTCGAGGAGCATCCGGATCCGGCGCACGACCGCGTACGAGCCGTTTCCCATCCAGGCGGGCGACTGCGCCGAGCCCGACGCCGGCACGAAGATCCGCCGGTCGAAGTCCGACTCGGACGGCTTGGGGTTGTCCGTGCCGTCGATCTGGCCCATCAGATTGCGGGTCGTCATCGGGCGGGCGGTGGCGCCGGGCGAGCGGTTGAAGCCGTTCATCTGCCAGCGGACCTTCGCCGCGCCGCCCGCGTCCTTCTGGATCGCGCGCAGGGCGTGGAAGGCGACGAGCCCGTCGTCCGCGCCGATCTGCACCCACAGATCGCCGTTGCTGCGCGCCTTGTCGAGGTGGTCGGAGAAGAAGTCGGGCAGCGGGTCCAGGGCACCCGGGCGCTGCTTCTCCAGCCCCGTACGGGAGAAGAAGCTGTGCCCGAAACCGAAGGTGACGCTGAGGGACGACGGGCCCGCGTCGCGGGCGACATCGGTGTCCCCGGACGTCATCGGCTCGCCCGCCATCAGCCGCTCGGCCGTCGCCGACCAGCGACGCAGCAGCGCGGTGGCCTCCTTGCGGCCCGCGCCCGCCGCCAGATCGAAGGCGACGAGATGGCCGTGGGCCTGCATCGGCGTGGTGATGCCCGGCTGATGTTTCCCGTGAAACATCACCGCGTCGGTGCCGAGCGACGTCAACGCCTGCGGCTGCTCGGGGGAGTTCGAGGACGCCACGGCGTATCCCGCTCCCGCGCCGACGGCGCCCAGGGCGACGCCGGTCGCGCCCGCCGTGCCGATCAGCCGGCGACGGGTGATGCCGGGGGCCGGCGCGGGGGTTTCGGTACGGCTCTGGGTGTCAGCCATGGTGGTTCAGCCGATCTTCGCGTTCTTGGAGACAGTGATCTGATCGATGTCCGAGGTGCGCACGGTGACCTCGATCTTCCAGTCGCCGGCCACCGGGATCTGCACGCCGCTCGCGCTCCAGTGCCCGGTGGCGATGCGGTCGGGGGTGACGCTGAGCGGCCCGATGTCCTTCGCCTTCAGGGTGAAGGCGACCTTCACCTCGGGGACGTCGAACCCCTTGCCGTTCGGCCGCTGTACGTAGACGTGCATCGCGTTGTCGCCGGTGCGGCCCGGGTCGATGTCCAGCAGCACCGTGCCCTTGCCGTCCTCGCCGCCGGTGTCGAACGGCACCTTGAGGGAGAGCGGCCCGGACTGGGTCTGGGCGGCCGAGGTGGCGGACTTGGCCTCCTCCTCGGTGCGGCCCGGTTCGGTCGAGGTCAGCACGGTGGTGACGGCGAGCAGCACGATCGCGACGCCCGCCTCGGCGAGCACCGAGCGCCGCAGACCGAAGCGGTGCGGGTCGGCGTCCCGGGCACGCTTCTCGCGGGCGGTGGTCATCGCGGCGCGCTGCCGGGCGAGCTGGGCGGCCCGCCGGGGGTCGCCGGACCGGCCACCCCCCGAGGCGACGGCAACCGGCTCCTTCACCTCGGCCGGCTCTATCCCCTCGGCCCGCTCCGCCCCGGCCCGCTCCGCCTTAGCCCGCTCCGACCCGGCCTCTGCGGACGCGGTTTCCACGGACCTGGCCTCTGCGGACCCGGCCTCTGCGGACGCGGTTTCCACGGACCCGGCCTTTGCGGACCCGGCCTCTGCGGACGCGGTTTCCACGGACCCGGCCTTTGCGGACGCGGTTCCTGCGGACGCGGCCTCAGTGAACCCGGCCTCCGCGGTCGCGGCCTTTGCGGACGCCGCCTCCGCCGACGACCCGGCCTCAGTGAACGCGGCCTCCGCGGTCGCGGCCTTTGCGGTCGCGGTCTCCACGGACCCGGCCTCAGCGGACCCGGCCTCTGCGGACCCGGCCTGCGCGGCCGACGCGGTCGCGGCCTCCTCCGACCCGGCCGTTGCGGACCCGGACTGTTCCGACCCGGTCGCCGCCGATCCGTCCTGCTCCGACGCGCTCTCGTCGGACGTGGCCGCCCGCTGTCCCACCACGGTCGCCGACGCGACCGGCGCGGTGATCCGGCCGGTCCACCGGCGGGAGATCCCGGCGATCCCGACGAGCACGGCGACGAGCCCGACCTTGACCAGGAGCAGCTGCCCGTACGTGGTCCCGGTCAGCGCCGACCACGAGCCGACCTGCCGCCACGACTGATACAGCCCGGTGGCGGCGAGCACGACGACGCTGCAGAAGGCCACCCGCGAGAACCGGCGCACAGCCGACGCCTCGATGGAGGGCGCCCGGTACAGCGCGACGAGCAGGGTGGTCAGTCCGCCGAGCCAGGCGGCGACGGCCAGCAGATGCAGCACGTCGACCGGCATCGCGAGCCCCGCCTGGATGCCGGTGGAGGCGTGCTCCGCCATCGCCCAGGTGGCGCCGAGACCGGCGGCGACGACCGCGCCGCCGATGGAGAGCCCGAAGGTGAGGTCCTTGATCTCCTTCTTGTCGCCGTCCTCGGCCCGCTTCACGTAGGCGCCGAACAGGACGGCGATGAAGAGCGCGGCCGCCGCGAGCAGCAGCAGCCGGGAGGTGAGCGCGGCGCCCGTCTTGGTCTGGAGGACCTGGCCGAGCAGCGTCATGTCGAAGATGTCGGCGACCTTGCCGGACCCGGTGTAGGAGCCGCGCATCAGGAGCAGGGCGATGGTGGCCGCGGTGAGCGCGGTCCAGCCGCCGACCACGACCCGCTGCACGGGCTTGATCCCGGCACCGCGCGGCCAGCAGAGGAGCACGAACGCGGCGCCGCCGACGAGCAGCACGAAGCCCGCGTACGAGACGTAGCGCCCGGCGCCGTAGAGGGCGCCGACGACACCCCCGCCCGCGTTCTGGTCGGCGATCACGGCGGAGGTCTTGGAGGGGGCGCCGATGGAGAACGTATAGGCGCCGGAGACGGGATGGCTGTCGGCCGAGACGACCTGGTAGGCGACGGTGAACGTGCCGTCGGGCAGGCCCGCGTGCAGGCCCACCGTGTAGGTGGTGCCCTTCAGGCGGCCGACCTTGCCGTTGTCGACGCGCTTGCCCGACGGGTCGAGGACGCGCACCGCGCCGCTCGACATGGCGACTTCTTCGGAGAAGGTCAGGGACACCTGCTTCGGCGCCTGCTGGACCACCGCTCCCTGCGCGGGGTCGCTCCCGGTCAGCGCGGCGTGCGCGGACGCGGGGGCGGCACCGGCCAGGAGCGCGCCGGTGACGGCGAGGAACAGCAGCACCAGGTGCCGGAAGCGGGGAGCGATGGTCTTCACGTACGGGTCAGCCCCTCACTGAGCGGCGGTCGGGTTGTAGGTGGCGGCCTTCACCGGGAACGCGACCTCGACGGTTCCGGACTCGGCGAAGTGGAGCTTCACCGTCACCTTGTCGCCTTCCTTCGGCTTTCGCTTGAGGTTCTCGAACATGAGGTGATTGCCACCCCGTTCGAAATCCAGCTCGCCGTCGGCCGGCACGGCGAAGGACTTCTTCTCGCGCATGACACCGTCCTCGGTGCTGTGCATGGTCACGTCGCCGGCGACGCTGCTGCTCACCGAGGTGAGGGTGTCGGCGGCGCCGCTGTTACGGACGACGAAGAACCCGGCCGCCATGTCGCCGGACGCCGGCTCGGGGATGAACGCGTCCGCGACCTTCACGTCGGGCTTCCCGGAGGACGAACCGCCGCAGCCGGCGAGCGCGAGCCCGGAGGCCAGCACCACCGCGCCGAGCGCCAGCGGGGCGCGCCTCACGGCTTCGCCCCCTCGACCAGCTTGGGCAGGTCCTTGGTGTAGTCGTCGACCGTGGCGTCCTCGCCGTACAGGACGTACCCGGCGTCGGTCTTCGGCGAGAACGCGATGACCTGCGTGCCGTGCATCGACACCAGCTTGCCGTTCTTGTCCTTCTCCGTCGGCTCGATGGAGATGCCGAGCGTGCGGGCGCCGCCCTGGATGGTGGCGAAGTCGCCGGTCAGGCCGATGAAGTCGGAGTCCTGCGCCTTGAGCCACTTGCCGAGCACGGCCGGGGTGTCCCGGTCCGGGTCGGTCGTGACGAAGACGACCTGGAGCTCCTTCTGCTCGGCCGGCGACAGGGACTTCTTGGCGACGGCGAGATTGCTCATCGTCAGGGGGCAGACGTCGGGGCAGTGCGTGTAGCCGAAGTAGATCAGCGTCGGCCTGCCCTTGGTCCGCTCGCGCAGGTCGAACTTCTTGCCGTGGGTGTCGGTGAGGACGAGGTCCGGCTTCTCGAAGGGCTTGTCGAGGACGGTCGCGGCCTTCTGCGAGCCGGCCTCGGTGGACACCTCGGTCACCGGCTTGTCGCCGCCGTCACCGCTGCCGCAGGCGGTCAGCGTGAGGGCGGCCGCCGAGACGAGGCCGGCGACGGCGAGCAGGGTCTTCTTGTTCATCTTCATGGTCGTGCGCATACAAGTATTTCCCGGTTGTGAGGGGGCCGGCGAGTGCCGGGGTCGCCCACCGCGACCCCGGCACCCGCCCTGGGTGGCTCAGCCGTTGGTACGCCGACGGCCCGCCAGGACGCCGAACGCCACACCGGCGGCACCGACGAGAATGCCGACGATGCCGAGGACGCGGGCGGTGGTGTCGCTGTCGGAGGACGTGTCGGAGGTGGCGGCCGCCGCCTCCTTGTGGTCGTCGGCCGCCGAGGCGCCGGACGCGCCGTGCTCGTCGTCGGCCGCGGCCGTCAGGGTGAGGGTGGGCGCCGGGTTCTCCGGCTCCTCCTGGCCCTTCTGCTGCGGCTCGATCCAGCGCACGACCTCCTTGTTGTCGTACGTCTGGATCGCCTTGAACACGAGCTGGTCGGCGTCGGTCGGCAGCTGGCCGATGGACACCGGGAACTTCTGGAAGTAGCCGGGCTGCACGCCCTTGTCGTCGCCCGAGCCGGTCGCGGTCCAGGTGACCTTGGAGACGGCCTCGGTGAGCTTCTCGCCGTGCATCTCCAGCGGCTTGTCCAGCTTGGACTTGGTGACCTTGGCCTCCCAGCCCGGGATCGGCTGCGGCATCACGGAGGCGAGCGGGTGGTCGGCCGGGAAGCTGACCTCGAGCTTGGTCGTGGCGGCGTCGTCGCGCTCGTTGGGGACCTTGAAGTCGACCACGGCGTAGCCGCCCTTGGCGGCGGCGCCCTCCGGCTGCACGCTCACGTGCGCGAAGGCGGGGGCGGAGACGAGGACGACGGAGGAGACGGCGGCGGCACCGACGAGAGCGGCGCGGGACATCTTCTTCATGACAGTGAGAACTCCACGTTCAGTGGGATCCGGCGATAGGTGAGGGGCGCGCACCGAACGAGCCGCATGAAGCGGGCCGCAATGAAGCAGGCCGCATCAAGGCGACGAAAAGGCGGGTACGCGCGCGTGCCGCACGGCACACCTCACCCCACGCGCGGCGCGCGGAGACGTGACGGAGGCCGTGTCAGGCGGCGAGAAGGAACGCGTCGGCGGCGGGCGGCCCGCGCCGGATCACCGAGTGCGCCAGCGCCGCGGCCCGCGGCACCGGTGGTGCGACGAACCCGGTCCGCGTGACGCGCGGGAGCACGCCGGGCGCTCCGGGCAGCCCGGCCCGCAGGGCGCGGACGAGCGCGAGCGCCGCGCGCAGGGCACGGGCGCGCGCTGCCCCCGCGACTCCCTGCGCCGAATGCCGCGAGAGCCGCACGATGCGGCCCAGGGCGAGATCGCCGTGGCGCAGCAGCCACCCGGCGCCGGCCGCGGCCAGCAGGTGGCCGATGACCATCGGCAGCGACGGCAGCAGCGCCATCGTGGCGCCGCCGCCCATCACCATGTCGTGGTGCCCGCCGTCGGCCGGTACGCCCGCGTCGTCGAGGATCCGGCGCGCCTGCGCCGGGCTGAGCGCCGAGGCGCCCGCCCCGCACATGAGCCGCGCGGCGCGCTCCACGACGGACGGCTGGTCGGCTCCCATGGTCATGGAGCCGTGGCTCTGGCCCAGCCCGAAGAGGCTGTGCAGGGCGATCTGCCCGATCCCCAGGGTGGCGGCGATGCCCGGCAGCGAGCGCTCCCGCCCGGCCATCGGCAGGGCCGCGCAGAAGACGAGGAGGGAGCCGAGCCCCAGCGTCCACAGGGGCACGGTGGCGGTCGACCCGAGGACGTGCCCCGCCGCGGACAGCACGACGCAGACCGCGGCGAACACCGCGGCCCTCAGCAGCCGGAGGTCGGCCGCGGCGTGTGTGCGGCGCCTGTGGGGGGCAGTCATGGCGGCCTCATCATCGCACTGGGCCCACCCCCGCCATGCGGCAGGTCCACAAGGTCCGGAATCTTCCGCTCTGCCGTCCGTATACCGTCCACACAGGTTCGCGCGTCGGCTATATGGGCGCAATCACGTCAACTCCGTGATTGCGCACGGCCGGTGGAGGCAATACGTATCGGTATGTCGAGCCGCGACCTGGAGGCTGGAGCATGAGCATCTGGTGGTCCCTCCATCTGCGACGCGATGCTGCGAGCGTGCCGCTGGCGAGGCGCCTGTTCATGGGCACCATGGAGACCGCGGGCGTCGACCCCGACATCTCCTACGACCTGTCGGTGGCGCTCAGCGAGGCATGCGCGAACGCCGTCGAGCACGGCGGTTCCACGGCCACCGGCGGCACCCCGGGCGCGTACCGCGTGACCGCCTATCTGGACGGCGAGACCTGCCGCATCGAGGTGGCCGACTCCGGACCGGGGTTCCCGCCGCCGAAGACCCGGACGCTCAGCCGTCCCGTGTCCGTGCAGGCGGAGAACGGCCGCGGTCTGTGTCTGATCCGGGAGCTGGCCGACCACGCGCACTTCGTGAACAAGCCCGGCCGGGGCGGCGCCGTGGTCAGCTTCGACAAGATCCTCAAGTGGCGGAAGGACGCGCCGCAGCTGATGGCGGCGGTCTGAGACCACAGCCGGTCACCCGGAACGCCCGAGGGCCGTGACCCTCTGGTCACGGCCCTCGGTCCCAGGTGCTCAGCCCTTCAGGCCGGCCATCCATGCCTCGACCTCGTCGGAGCGGCGGGGCAGCCCGTCCGACAGGTTCCGGTTGCCGTCCTCGGTGACGAGGATGTCGTCCTCGATGCGGACGCCGATGCCGCGGTACTCCGCCGGGACCGTCAGGTCGTCGGCCTGGAAGTACAGACCGGGCTCGACGGTCAGGCACATGCCCGGCTCCAGCGTGCCGTCCACGTACGCCTCGGTGCGCGCGGCCGCGCAGTCGTGGACGTCCATGCCGAGCATGTGGCCGGTGCCGTGCAGGGTCCAGCGGCGCTGCAGCCCCAGCTCCAGGACGCGCTCGACCGGTCCCTCGACCAGGCCCCACTCGACGAGCTTCTCGGCGAGCACGCGCTGGGCGGCGTCGTGGAAGTCGCGGTACTTGGCACCCGGCTTGACGGCCGCGATACCGGCCTCCTGGGCCTCGTACACGGCGTCGTAGATCTTCCGCTGGAGGTCGGTGTACGTGCCGTTGACCGGCAGCGTGCGCGTGACGTCGGCGGTGTAGTACGTGTGCGTCTCGACGCCCGCGTCCAGCAGGAGCAGGTCGCCGGAGCGGACCGGGCCGTCGTTGCGGACCCAGTGCAGGGTGCAGGCGTGCGGGCCGGCGGCGCAGATGGAGCCGTAGCCGATGTCGTTGCCCTCCACGCGCGCGCGGAGGAAGAACGTGCCCTCGATGTAGCGCTCGCTCGTCGCCTCGGCCTTGTCGAGGACCTTCACGACGTCCTCGAAGCCGCGCACGGTCGAGTCGACGGCCTTCTGCAGCTCGCCGATCTCGAAGGCGTCCTTCACGACGCGGGCCTCGGAGAGGAAGACGCGCAGCTCCTCGTCGCGCTCCGCGGTGACCTTGTCGGTCAGGGCGGCCTCGATGCCGGCGTCGTAGCCGCGCACGACGCGCACCGGGCCGGTGGCCTCGCGCAGGGCGTCGGGGAGCTCGCGCACGTCGGACGCGGGGATGCCGTACAGCGTCGCGGCCTCGGTCAGCGAGTGGCGGCGGCCGACCCACAGCTCGCCCTGGCCGTCGAGCCAGAACTCGCCGTTCTCCCGGTCGGAACGCGGCAGGAGGTAGATCGTCTCCCGGTGGCCGTCCGCCGTGGGCTCCAGGACGAGGACGCCGTCCTCCGTCTGGTTGCCCGTGAGGTACGCGTACTCGACGGAGGCGCGGAAGGCGTACTCCGTGTCGTTCGACCGGGTCTTCAGGTTGCCCGCGGGCACGACGAGGCGCTCGCCGGGGAAGCGGGCGGACAGGGCGGCACGGCGGGCGGCGGTCTCGGCGGCCTGCGCGATCGGCTGCAGGTCGTGCAGCTCGGTGTCGGCCCAGCCGGACTGCATGTTCTCGGCGAGCTCGTCCGAGACGCCCGGGTAGAGGCCGTTCTTGCGCTGCTTGATGGGCTCCTCGGCCTCCGGGGTCTCCGGGTTTTCCGGGGTGAGCTCCTCCGACACGGTTCCTCCTCGACGCGGGTCCGCTGGAATGGCCTGGTTACGGCAATGGACCCCCTCCATCGTACGAGCGTACGGAAGGGGGTCCAGGGCCGGACGACCTCTTACAGGGCTGCTCACGGGCAGTGCGTGATCGCCTACTCGAAACGCGCCGCGAGCAGCACGACGTCCTCGTCGCTGTCGGCCGTGTCCAGGCCGTCGGGGAGCATCGCGTGCAGGATGTGGTCGACCAGGGCGCCGGGGTCCTCGCGGACCGCCCGGGGGACGCTCGACGCGGCCGCGTGCAGCCGGGTGAAGGCGCGGTCCATGGCGTCGCCCGTGCGCCGCAGCAGACCGTCCGTGTACAGCAGCACCGTCTCGCCCGGCTCCGGCGTGATCTCCGCGCTCGGCGCCTCCCAGCAGGCGAGCATCCCGAGCGGCGCCGAGACGGTCGTCTCGGCGAACTCCGTGCGCCGCTCGCCGATCACCAGGGGCGGGGTGTGCCCGGCGCCCGCGAGGACGATCTTGCGCTGGGCCGGCTCGCAGTACGCGAACAGGGCGGTGGCGCTGCGCGCGGGCTCGGTCAGCCGCATCAGCAGCTCCAGGTCGGACAGGACCGCGACCGGGTCCTCCCCCTCCATGACGGCGTACGCGCGCAGGGACGCGCGCAGTCGGCCCATCGCGGCGACCGCGCTCGCGCCGGAGCCGGTGACCGATCCGACGGCGAGACCGAGCGCCCCCTCGGGCAGCGGCAGCGCGTCGTACCAGTCGCCGCCGCCGCGCGGCCCGGTGCGGTGGCGCACGGCGAGCTGCACGCCGGCGACCCGGGGCAGTCGCGCGGGCAGCAGCTCCTCGGCGATCGTGTCCGCCCACGCGCGCGTGCGCTCCCGGTCGAGCAGCCGGGCCAGGTGCTCGGTGGCGTACGCGGCGTACAGGCCGATGAGGTGGCGCGGGCGCTCGCCGGGCTCGGCCGGCTCGTCGTAGAGCCAGACGGCGGCGCCGAGGCGGCCCGCCGCGTCGGTGGCGAGCGGCAGCGCGTAGCTCGCCGCGTAGCCGAGCCGGGCGGCGACCTCGCGGTGGCGCGGGTCGAGTCCGTCCTCGGCGAGCAGATCGGCGCGCGCCTCCGGGTCGGTGCTGAGCCCGTCCAGAATCCGCCCGTACGACGTCGCGCCGCGCGGCACCGTCTCGATGTGGCCGAGATCGGGCCGGGAGAGGCCGAGGCCGACGGTGGTGTCGGGGCCGAGTCCGTCGCCCGGTTCCAGGACGACGAGTCCGCGCCGGGCACCCACCAGGGCGGCTCCGGCGCGCAGCAGCTCGTGCAGCGCCTCCTCCAGTGCGGCGGTGCGGGCCAGCCGTTCCGTGAGTTCGTGGAGGGTCGTGAGGTCCGACACCCAGCCGGCGAGACGGTCCTGGATGACCGCGCCGGGGGCGGACGGGACGGAAGTCACCGGGGGCGCGGGCGCGACCGTGTGTGCGGGAGAGGGAACCTGTCCAGGAGGGGAATCGATTCCAGCCACTTTCGGCAGACGGGGGGCCGTCATGACTTCCGGCTTTCCGACCGGTGCATATTGCTGGATAGCATCGCAAACCCCCATGTCAGCCTTATTAGCTCTGCGCCACTAGCAATGTCTCCACATCTACACGCACTGGAGAGGGGATGTCCAGCATTGTCCTGCCGGGTTTCCCGGTGTCCATGGTGCGGAAGTGACTTCTGAGGTAAAGAGATCTTGTCCCCCTCCTAGATCCACTAGTGATCTCGCGCCGATCTAGATCGTTCTAACTTGGCCAAAAAACGACTCAGCGATCGGTGTATTGCGGTCGACTGGCATTGTTCAGCTGTGGTCACCAGAGCGTCATAGCGGCCGCGGTGGGTACGTACACGGAGAAGACCAGGGGTAGTTGGGATCCAGCACGATCCACCCGGAACCTGGTGACGGACCCGGGCGTCATAACCATCGACGGCCGTGCCCCATCCTCCCGTGGGGGAGACGGCGAGAAATACGCGGGACGGCAAACGCCAGGCGTCGCCACCCCACGCCAGGCTTTTAAAGGACACAGCAGGCGCTCGGACTATAGGGGTTCCCCCTGCCTCAGGCCGGCGGTTCCGGCTGGGGTCGGGCGCTCCAGCACGTACGCGCAGTGACTGATCGACACATGGTGTGATGTGGCCCATAGCGTTCTCTTCGGCTACGGAAAGGAACGAGCGCTCATGCGCGAGATCCTCGGAAGGCGACGCAGGCTCCTGTCCAGGCGTGACAGCGGGAAGTCTGACCTGATCGGCGCGGCCCTCACGTTCGCGACGGCCTGGCGGTGGCCGGTCCTGCCGGGCATCGGGCTCGAGGCGGCGGGGCGCCGTGACGGCGTCCGGTGCGCCTGCCCGGACCCGGAGTGCTCGGTGCCGGGCGCGCACCCCTTCGACCCGGGACTGTTCGCCGCGACGACCGATGCGCGCATGGTCCGCTGGTGGTGGACCAACCGCCCCAAGGCGCCGATCGTGCTCGCGACGGGTACCTCGGGAGGGCCGGAGGGGCGCGCACCCTGCGCCGTGAGCCTGCCGGCCGTCGCGGGCGCCCGCGCGCTCGCGGCGCTCGACCGCAAGGAGATCCGGCTCGGCCCGGTCATCGCGACCCCGGAGCGGCTGTTCATCCTCGTGGCGCCGTACTCCATGGAGCAGTTGGGCGAGCTGCTGTACGCGCAGGACTTCGTCCCCGGCTCGCTGCGCTTCCACGGCGAGGGCGGCTATGTGGCCCTGCCGCCGTCTTCCACGGGCGCCGGACAGGTCCGCTGGGAGCGCGCGCCGCTGCCGGGCTCGGCGGCGCCCTGGGTGCCCGATGTGGAGGCCGTGGTCGACGCGGCCGTGGACGCCCTCACTCGTACGGGTGTGAGCGCGCCCGAGTTGTAGGGGGACCGGGCGCGCGGCGGGCCGCCCCGCGGGGTGTGCGCCGATATCTTCGGCGCATGCCTGCCGCGCCACCCCGCCCCGACGTTCCCGACCGGCCCGGCCAGGAGCGTCCCCACGCCCGCCTCCGGCTCTTCGGCCTGCTCGCCGTGGTGGTGCTCACCGCCGCCCTCCCCCTGGCGGGCGCTGCCGCGGGACCGGCGGGCGACGAGCCCGCGCGGCCGGTCGCGGAGCAGGCCGGATCGCCCCGGTCGGGCACCGCGGACAAGGTCGACGACGCACCCGACCGGGATGCCGCCGACAGCGCCGCCGGCACCCGCCCTGACGCACACCCGGGCGCGCACCCGGGCGCCCACCCGCCGCGGGACTCCTCGCTCCTCGAGAGCCTCGGCCTGGGCCTCGCCACGGCCACCCACTGCGGCCCGCAACTGGCCTCCCCGGACGGCGTGGAGGCGCAGACGTGTGTCCTCACCCAGGGCCGGGACACCTGGGCGCGGACCTACTACCGCAACGCGACCGGCGCGGAACTGGGCGCCGTCCTGACCCTGATGGCGCCCGGCGGACGCACGGTGCAGCTCCACTGCGCGGTGGGTGCGGAGGACGAGCCGGGGCTGTGCGAGACGCCCCGGGAGCGGACCCGCGGGCAGGCCTCGCGGTACGCGGCGGTGGCGGAGTACGCGGCGACGGACGACGGGCCGCTGCTGCTGCGCTCGGGCAGCAATTCGGCGCCCCCGCAGGGGCGTTGAGCCGTCCCGTCCGCACGCGGGCATGAAAGCGCCCGGTTGCTGGCGACGGGGGATGCACCAGCAACCGGGCTACTTGAACGGTAACAAGAGATCGGCAGTTAGCAAATTCGATCTCTTCTATTCGGACATGGATTTACCTGCAACTACTGGGAGTTGTGACAGGAGTCACCTGGTCCGATCGGCGTGTTCCCGGACCCCGAGCGGCTGACCGGTCGGTCAGCTGAGGGTCACCTGTCGATTGGTGAGTCCCCCGCGCGCGCGACGCTCGTCAGCGGTCAGTGGTGCGTCCGTGGCGAGCGCGGCGGCGAGCCGCTCGGCGAACTCGGCGGCGGGCTTCTCGATGTCGTCGGCCTTGACCGCGCTCGGCAGGTCCCACACCGGCACCGTCAGACCGTGCGCCCGGAAGGAGCCGACGAGCCGGGTGCCCTCGCCGAGCGAGGACGTGCCGGCCGCGTGCAGCCGCGCGAGCGCGTCGAGCAGCTTCTCCTCGGGGTGCGGCATGACCCACCGCAGGTGGTTCTTCTCCGGGGTCTCGCACCAGTAGGCGCTGTCCACACCGGCCAGCTTCACGGTCGGGATGGCCGCGGCGTTGGCCCGCTCCAGGGAGGCGGCCACGTCGCCCGACGCGTTCTCCGAGTCCGGGACCCAGAATTCGAAGCCCGTGTGCACGACCGGCTCGAATGCGCCCTCCGGGTCGAGCACGTCCTGGAGGCGCGGTCCGTCCGCCGGGGCACGCCGGGCCTGCACCGGGTTGCCCGGCTCGGCCTCCAGGGCGCGCCGCAGGGTGTCGGCGAGGTCGCGGCTGAGGTCGCCGGACGACGTGTCGTTCTGCAGTCCCAGCAGGACCGAGCCGTCGTCGCGGCGCAGCGCGGGCCACGCCATGGGCAGCACGGTCGCGAGGGTGACCGAGGGGACGCCGTCGGGCAGTCCGTCCTTCAGCGTCAGCTCCACGGTCGCGGCGGGCACCAGCTCGCGCAGTGCCACCCAGTCGCCCTCGCCCACGAGGTTCTCGAACGGGCGCTGCACCAGCTCGGTCACCGCGTGCGCGGCGTCCCGGCCGTGACAGGCCTTGTAGCGGCGGCCACTGCCGCAGGGGCAGGGTTCGCGGGCGCCGACGACCGGGATCGTCCCGTCGGTGACGTGCGGCTTGCCCTTGGTCTGGGGGCGCTTCTTGGCCATCTTGGCTGTCTCCCGGATACGGCTCGCTTGAGTACGGGCGCGAGCCTAGCCCCTCGTGCCGACACCGATGGGCTCCCGCCCGGTCACCGGGGGACCCGGCACCGCGCGGGAGCAGCGGTCAGCCCAGATCGTCGAAGGCGTCCGCGAAGCCCAGACCGGCCAGGTCCGTGACGGGCGGTGAGGCGATGCGCGCGGCGAAGTCGTCGCGGCGGTGCGCCGTCGCCCGGGCGTGCACGTCTTTGTGTACGACCACCCAGACGGTGACCTCGCCCCGCCGGTCGTCGCGTACGCCCCAGTCGTCGGCGAGCGCCGTGATGATGTTGAGCCCGCGGCCGCCGCGCGCCGTGACCGACGGGGTGGCCGGAACGGGGCGGGTGGGCCCGCCGCCGTCGGTCACCTCGACCGTCAGGCAGCCGCGGTCGTCCACCCGCCACGCGGCCCGTACGTCGCCGTCCCCGGCCAGATCGTCACCCAGTGGCCTGCCGTGCCGGCAGGCATTGCTGAGTAGTTCGGAAAGGATCAGAACCGCATCGTCGACGACCGATTCCGGCACACCGTTGATGCGGAGCTGATCGCGCATCCGGTGTCGTGCCTCGCCCACGCCCGCAGGGCCATGGGGTACGGCCATGCTCGACGAAGCGGGCACCTCCTGTGCCACCACCAACGCCACCCCCGAGACCTCCTTTGCCCCACGCCACGGTGTGGATGCCCCAATGGACTGGACCGGAAACCGGCCAATCCTTGTGCGGTGACGCACTCGTAACGATCGAATACGGAACGAACGCGCCGGGGCACACCCTGTGACGTTCGGGGTGAAGGTGGCCGGAATCAGCTTCTGCCGAGCCGTCGCAGCACCGCGGCGGGGCGGTTGGTGATGATCGCGTCGACGCCGAGCCGCACGCAGAGGTCGATGTCCTCGGGTTCGTTCACCGTCCAGACGTGGACCTGGTGACCCGCGCGCGCGAGCTTCTCCACGTAACCGGGGTGGCTGCGCAGGATCCGGATGCCGGGCCCCGCGATCCGTACGCCCTTGGGCAGGCGTCCCTCGCGGTGACGGGGCGAGACGAACTGCATCAGGTAGACCGTCGGCAGCGTCGGGGACGCCTCCTGCACGCGCAACAGAGAACGCGACGAAAAACTCATGACGCGCACCGGGGAGGGCTCGTCCGGCGCCGGCGCGTCCAGGCCGAACCGCTTGAGCAGGAGCAGCAGCCGCTCCTCGACCTGGCCCGCCCACCGGGTGGGGTGCTTGGTCTCGATGGCCAGTTCCACCCGGCGGCCCGCGTCGGCGACCAGTTCCAGGAGCCGTTCCAGGGTCAGTACGGAGGTGTCGCCCGCGCCGCCCGCCCAGTCGGGGCCCTCCTCGCGGTCCTTCCAGGAGCCGAAGTCGAGGGTGGCCAGGTCGGCCAGTTCCAGAGCGGAGACGGCCCCGCGGCCGTTCGACGTACGGTTGACGCGTCGGTCGTGGACGCAGACGAGATGGCCGTCCGCGGTCAGCCGCACATCGCATTCGAGGGCGTCCGCACCGTCCTCGATCGCCTTTCTGTACGCGGCCAGAGTGTGCTCGGGGGCGTCCTCCGAGGCTCCGCGGTGGGCGACGACCTTGATGCGTTGCTGTGGTGCGTGGGTCACCGCGTCATGGTGCCACCGCGCGGCGCGCCGACGAGAAGGTTCGGCCGTGCGGATGCGTCCGTTTCGCCCGGCATAAAGGATGTCATCGGGCGCACAGGATCGTCTTATGGTGCCCTGACGTCCCATGGGAAAAGCTGACGACGTACAACAGCACAACTGGACCGTGACAGGACCATGCCGAGTGGCGAGTGACGGCGGGCGCACCGAGACCGCTGTCCGGATCGAAGCGGGCTGTGACAATCGAGAGCGATCGCATCGTGATTGCACTGGATCGCTTCAGCCCGAAGAAGATCGGGTACCCGCACAACCTGACTGGCGACACGACAGCCGTGGATCGAGGAGAGAAAGCTGTGAGCACCGAGAACGAGGGCACTTCGGTCCCCCCTGCCCCGTCCGCACCTCCCGTGCCGGTGGACGCTCCCGCTGCTCCCGCACCGCCCGCGCCGGGTTCCGCCCCGGAGGCCCCGCAGGGAGCCGGGCACGACACGGTGAGCCAGGGAGCGGTGCCCGGAGGACCGGGGGCGCCGGGTGAACAGCCCGGAGCACAGAGCGCGCCCGGGGCGTACGGAGAGCACGGGGCGCCCGCCGCGGGCTCCCCGGTGGGCGACTGGCCGCCCCCGCCGCCGGCCGTTCCGGCCTACGCGTCGGGCGGTGGCGCGGGTGGCGCCGACGGGACGGCGTGGGGCGCCTCCTATCAGCAGCCGCAGCCCAAGCCGGGCGGCAAGCGCGGCGGTCTCGTCGCCGGGATCATCGCGGCCGCGCTGGTCGCGGGCGTCGTCGGCGGCGGCGTCGGCTACTGGGCGGCGGAGCGCAACGACGACGGCGGCTCCGGTTCCACGACCGTCTCCGCCTCCAGCCCCGCCGACGTCAAGCGCGACCCGGGCACCGTCGCGGGGGTGGCCGCCAAGGCGATGCCCAGCACGGTCACCATCGAGGCCGAGGGCAGCAACGGTGAGGGCGGTACGGGCACCGGCTTCGTGTACGACAAGGAAGGCCACATCCTCACCAACAACCACGTGGTGGCGGAGGCCGTGGACGGCGGCAAGCTGTCGGCGACGTTCTCGAACGGCAAGAAGTACGACGCCGAGGTGATCGGCCACGCGCAGGGCTACGACGTCGCGGTCATCAAGCTCAAGAACGCGCCGAGCAATCTCCAGCCGCTCCACCTGGGCAACTCCGACAAGGTCGCGGTCGGCGACTCGACCATCGCGATCGGCGCGCCCTTCGGCCTGTCGAACACGGTGACGACGGGCATCATCTCCGCCAAGGACCGCCCGGTGGCCTCCAGCGACGGTTCCAGCGGCAGCAAGGCCTCGTACATGAGCGCCCTGCAGACCGACGCGTCGATCAACCCCGGCAACTCCGGCGGCCCGCTCCTCGACGGCAGCGGGAACGTGATCGGCATCAACTCGGCCATCCAGTCCGCCTCCAGCGGCGGCCTCGGCGGTTCGGGCCAGTCCGGTTCGATCGGCCTCGGCTTCGCCATCCCGATCAACCAGGCCGACATGGTCGCCCAGCAGCTGATCAAGACCGGTGAGCCGGTCTACCCCGTCATCGGCGCCACCGTCTCCATGGACGAGAACAGCAGCGGGGCGACGATCACCGAGCAGGGCGCGGGCGGCTCCGCGGCCGTCACGCCGAACGGCCCGGCGGCCAAGGCGGGCCTCAAGTCCGGCGACACGATCACCAAGCTCGACGACACGGTGGTCGACTCCGGCCCGACCCTGATCGGCCAGATCTGGACGCACAAGCCCGGCGACACCGTGAAGCTCACGTACACGCGCGACGGCAAGGAGCACACGGTGGACGTGACGCTCGGCGAGCGCAAGGGCGACAGCAGCTGACGGCCCCGCCGCACGGACCCGCTACCCTGGTCCCCGCGCCACGACGGCCCCGAGTCGTCCATGAGCGCGGGGTGGGTTGCCCGAGCGGCCTAAGGGAACGGTCTTGAAAACCGTCGTGGCGAGAGTCACCGTGGGTTCAAATCCCACACCCACCGCGTAGATCGAAGGCCCCTGACCAGGAACATCGGTCGGGGGCCTTCGCATGCGCGATGCATGCGCGGCGCATGGGCGCATCCACCGCGGTCCTGCTCGGGTCTCGAAGCCCTTGACCTCAAGCGCAGTTGAGATTCCAGCATGATGCGCATGGACACCAAGGACGCAGACACCAAGGCCATCGAACAGATCGTCGCCACCGTCGAGCGGACCCAGCGCGCCAAGGACGCCGCCGGCTTCCTCGCGCTCTTCCACTCCGATGCCGTATGGACGACCGCCCACGGCAAGGTCCTCATCGGCCTCGACGCCATCGCCGGGTTCACCCGCTCCGTGCTGCCCGACGCCACCTGGGCCGGTGATGTCACGTACGAGGCAGTGCACATCCAGTTCCTGCGGCCCGACGTGGCGGCCGTCAAGATTCGGCAGGTCTACCACTCGGCGGACGGCGACTCGGAGGGCTCCCCGCTCTACGTCATGACCAAGCGGAGTGACGGCGACTGGCTGCTGCACGTCGGCCAGAACACCGAGGTCCGGGCTGGTTGAGAACCGGCTGCCCGGAGCCGGACGCCCGCGCTGTGACGCACCCGGGCCCCGACTCCACCCGCCGGAATGAACGCTTTCCCTCGGTGGAGGGGTGGCCCCGCGCCGCGGGGTGATCGTCCGTATCCCGGGGCCGGGCGAGCGGGTTGAGCACGGCGTGAGTTCCGAAAGCATCCTTCCGATACTGTCCGCACCCACCGTCGTCGCCAGTGACACCGAGAGCGTCAAGGAGGCGGGCGCCAGTACGCCCGGCGACATAATCATCCGTTCCTGCACCACCGTGGGACCCGTGCTGTGGATCGAGCTCCAGGGGGAGGTCGATCACCACAGTGCGCGAACGCTCCGGACCGTTCTGACCGCGGGGGCCGTCCAGGGGTACCGGCACCTCAGCCTCGACGCGCGGCGGGTCACCTTCGCCGATTCCGCTCTGCTCAACGCCCTCGACCGCTGGAGCCGCCACGGGCGGAGCCTCTCCATCGGCACCTGGTCGCCCGCCGTCCGACGGCTCATGGACGCCGCGCGCAGCGTCGGACGGTCCGTCACCGAGGGGGTGTGCCGGTGACGTTCACGATGCTGACCGTGGTGCCCCTCGTGCTCTCCGTGGTCATCCTGCACTGGCCGCCCTGCGGCGCCCCCCGGTACCGCTCGGGCGGATCCGGCCGGAGGAGTCCTTCGGAGCCGGTTCGCTGAGCGCCGTCGCGAGGGGCCCGCTTCAGGACCCGGCCGTGAGCCGTGCCGCGGAGGTGACGGTCGAGCGGGCCTCCCGTTCCGGCAGGCCGGTGTGGACCGCGGCGGTGACGAGGGCCTCGGTGAGAGTGTCGCCGAGCCCGTTCTCGTAGGCGCGGCACGCCGCCCAGAAGAGGCGGGTGTTGCGCTGGCCCTCGTGGGCGCCCAGTACGAACTGGACCAGGCCCGTGCCGTGTTGCCCACCGGGGCCCGGCGCGGGGTGGTGCGGGCGCGACGGGGGCGTGAGCAGGCGCAGCAGGGCCGGCGGGCAGGGGGCCGGGGCGAGGTGGGCGGTGCCGGGGACCGTGCTGTAGACGCCGTGCTCGGTGCGGGAGCCGGGGCCCACCAGATAGCCGCCGGCGCCCCGGATGTCGATGCCGGGGGCCAGCCGGCCCGCCGAGTTGGGCACCACGACGTCCGGCGGTCCGGACAGCCACAGATGCCGGCCGCCGCTCGGCGTGCTCACGATCACCGTGTCCGGGATCGTGAAGAGATGCCGTAAGGCCAGCTCCCGCAGGGAGGCCGTGGAGTTCGTCCCGGCCTTGGTGTCCAGGTCGACGCCGATGAGGTGGTGCGGGGGCAGACCGCAGGCGATGCCGTACCCGGTCGCCCGGGGAGCGGCGGCGAAGAGCGCGCGGATCCGGCGCGGATCGGTCGAGGCGTCGTACACCCCGTGCCCCGGAAGCCCGCACTCACCGTGGCAGCGCGGCGCGGACGGGGGGTCGTCGCGGTGCGGGGAGGGCAGCGCGGGGAGTTTGGTGCGCGACAGCGGGATCACGGCGAGCCCGCGCTCGGCCGCGGACAGGGCGTGCGCGAGAGCGAGGGTCGCGAGGGGCGCGTTCGGTGCGCCCGGTGCGGTGGGTGAGCGGCGTGCGGGGTGCGGATCGATGGCGGCCATGGCTTCATGTTCGTACAGATGTTCGAGAAGAGGAAGAGGAGTGGTCCGTCCGGGGAGTCGATTTACCAAAAATGTGCTGAAACGCTTCACCGTATGGGGGGTCTGGGGTGTGATCACCCGGAGATAGCGTATTCGCGGCTGAGCTGGGGTTTTGTCGATGTGAAGAGGGTTTATCGACATGTCCTCACGCTTGCGTGTGAAGAGGGGCTTCTGGGGTGGTTCGCCGGGGATTCGGTGGGCAATTCTGGTCTCGCGACGTCGTGAACATCGCCAAGGCGGTCGGCCAACCGCCTTGGAGCAACCCGTACTTCCCGGGTGCCGGACCCCCGTCCGGGCCCCCGGTGCGTACTCCCTGTTCTGGAGGAATAGACATGGCTTCCATCCGTACCGCTCGTGCCATCGCCGCCGTCGCCGCCCTGCCGCTCGCCGCGGCCCTGTTCTCCGGGGTGGCGATCGCCGACAACGGCTCGTTCGCGGACAACGGATCGAACGCGGGGGTGGCGACGGTGAGTGGCAGTGGTGTCGGTCACGACAACAACGGCAACTCGTCCACCACGCAGCAGCAGGCGGTCGGCAGCGGCGCCTCGAACCAGAGCAACACCGCCCAGGTGAACGGCTCGGCCTGGACGGCGATCGACCAGTCCAACCACAACATCGCGGTGAACTTCACCGAGCTCTGGTGAACTCCCGGCCCCTGTCCGTCAGGGGTATCGCATGGGGTGTGTGACAGTCTGCGCGGCGGTGCTCCGGCACCGCCGCGCAGGCGTGTGCGGGGCCGGGTGCCCGCCGGTCGATCTCTTGACAGTGCACGGTATCTGACGGACAGTCAGAAACCCTTGGTTCTGCCTAGGTCCGGGAGGGCCGACGCCGTGCACCTCGCCCCCACCGACCGCCAGCGCGAGCTGCGCGGTGAACTGCGCGCACGATTCCGTACGTTGATGCCGGACGGCCCGCCCGCCGCCGACGACCCGGCCGGGCAGCGCGCGGTGCTGCGCCGTATCGGTGCCGAGGGGCTGCTCGGTCTGGGCTGGCCCGTGGAGTACGGCGGCCAGGGGCGCGGCCCCGACGAGCAGTTCGTGTTCTTCGACGAGGCGTACCGGGCCGGCGCGCCGGTCTCCATGGTCACGCTCAACACCGTCGGCCCGACCCTCATGAAGTACGGCACCGAGGAACAGAAGGCCTACTTCCTGCCCCGCATCCTCTCGGGCGACCTCGTCTTCGCGATCGGCTACAGCGAGCCGTCGGCCGGCACCGACCTCGCCGCGCTGCGCACGCGCGCGGTGCGGGACGAAGCGAGCGGCGACTGGCTGATCGACGGGCAGAAGGTCTTCACGTCGAACGCGCAGAACGCCGACTGGATCTGGCTCGCCTGCCGCACCGACCCCGAGGCCCCCAAGCACCAGGGCATCTCGATCATCCTCGTGCCGACCGACGCCCCCGGGTTCTCCTGGACCCCGATCGACACCGTCGGCGGGCTCACCACGACGGCCACGTACTACGACGGGATCCGCGTCCCCGGGACGAACGTGGTCGGGGAGGTGAACGGCGGCTGGGGCCTCATCACCAACCAGCTCAATCACGAGCGCGTCGCCCTCGCCGCGATCGGGATGCAGGCCGAGGACTTCTACGCCGATGTCCTCGCCGCCGCCCGCACCCCCGATCCGGTGACGGGCGAACGCCGTGTTGACGCGCCGTGGATTCGTTCCGCGCTGGCCGAGGCGCATGCCCGGCTGGCGGCGACGCGCCTGCTCAACTGGCGTTTGGTGGGGGATGTCGGGGCGGACCGACTGGCCCCGGGAGACGCCAGCGGGGTGAAGTTCGCGGGAACGGAATCCGCGGTCGAGACGTATCGACTGTGTCAGCAGATAGCGGGCGACGCCGGGTGGGTGAGGTCCGGATCGCCGGGGGTGTTCGGGGTGGCGGGCGCTGATCCCGCCGTGGGGGACGGGGAGCTGGAGCGGATGAACCGGGCGGCGCAGATCAACACGTTCGGCGGCGGGGTCAGCGAGGTGCAGCGGGAGATCGTGGCCACGATGCGGCTCGGGATGAAGCGGGGGAGGCGGTGAGGGGCATGGCCGAGGAGCGGGACGCCGGGGTCTACGAGGAGCTGCGGACGTTCGAGGGGCGGACGGCGGCGAGCGCCCTGGAGGGTAAGGACCCGGTGAACGTGCCGATGATCCGGCACTGGTGCGAGGCCATGGGCGACACCAACCCCGCGTACGAGGGCCCGGACGCGATCGCGCCGCCGACGATGCTCCAGGCCTGGACGATGGGCGGCCTGTCCGGGTACGAGGGGCGCTCGCCCGCCCACGACGAGTTGTTCGCGCTGCTCGACGGCGCCGGGTACACCTCGGTCGTCGCCACCGACTGCGAGCAGGAGTACCTGCGGCCGCTGCGGCCCGGCGACGTGATCACCTACGACTCGGTGATCGAGTCGGTGTCGCCGCTGAAGACGACGAAGCTGGGCACGGGCCACTTCGTCACGACCCGGATGGATGTGCGGGCGGGCGGCGAGCTGGCCGGGACGCACCGGTTCCGGATCCTCAAGTACGCGCCGGCCCGGCGCAGTTCCCCCGCGAAGAAGGACGCCGGGAAGCGTCCGCGCCCGGTCGTGAACCGGGACAACGCCGGGTTCTGGGACGGTGTCGCGCGACACCGGCTGCTGGTCCAGCGCTGCACGGGATGCGCCACGCTGCGCTTCCCGTGGCTGCCGGGGTGCAATGCGTGCGGCGGCCAGGAGTGGGACACGGTCGAGGCGAGCGGCGAGGGCACGGTCTTCTCGTACGTCGTCATGCACCACCCGCCCTTCCCGGCGTTCGACCCGCCCTACGCGGTGGGGCTGATCGAGCTCGCCGAAGGCGTGCGCATCGTCAGCAATGTCATCGGGGTGCCCTACGACAAGGTGCGGATCGGGCTGCCGGTGCGGCTGGAGTTCCTGCGGGTGGACGCGGACGACGCGGACGCGGTGCTGCCCGTCTTCCGCGTGGTCGAGGGCGGTGAGGCGTGACATGGACTTCACCCCCACCCCCGAGCAGGAGGCGGCGCGCGAGCTGGCGGCGCGGATCTTCGGCGACCTTTCCACGCCGGAGCGGCTCACGGGCCTCGACGGCGGCACGGACGCCGAGCTGTGGAAGGCGCTGGGGACCGCGGGCCTGGCCGCCGCCGTGGAGGAGACCGGGCTGCTCGGCCTGGTGCTGATGCTGGAGGAGCAGGGCAGGACCACGGCGCAGGTGCCGTTCGCGGCGAGCTGCGCGTACGGGCTGCTCGCGGTCGCGGCGCACGGCACGGCCGGACAGCGGGAGCGGCTCCTGCCGGGCCTGCGGGACGGCTCCGCCGTGGCGACGGGGGCGTTTCCGGGGCGTACGGGGATCATGGTGTCCGCGCCGGAGGGGACCGCGCCCGAGGCCGTGGCGGACGGCGACCGCGCGCAGGCGTCGCTGACCGGGGCCGTGCCCTGGGTGCCCTGGCTGCGGGACGCCACCCACGTCCTCGTGGCGGTCCGCGAAAAAGTTGCCCACAGCCTGTGGATGGTGCGGGCGGCCGACGCCCGGTGCGAGCCGGTCGAGCTGACCGCGCCCTGGTCGGCGGGCCGGCTCGTGCTCGACGGCACGCCGGCCGAGCGGATCGGCGGCCCCGGCGCGTACGAGGACGTGCTGGCGGCGGCGCGCACCGCGTTCGCCGGGCTCCAGGCCGGCGTCTGCGCGGGATCACTGGCCAGAGCCGTGGAGTACACCAACCAGCGGGAGCAGTTCGGCCGGCCCCTCGCGGCCAAGCAGGGCGTACAACTCCGCGCGGCGGAAGCCCACATGGACGTCGAGGCGATCCGGGTCACCGCGTACGAGGCAGCCTGGCGGCGGGACGCCGGGCTCGGGTACGGCAGCCATGCGCTGACCGCCGCCTGGTGGGCGTCGGAGGCGGGCAAGCGCGTGGTGCACACGGGCCAGCACCTGCACGGCGGCATGGGCGCCGACCTCGATCACCCGGTGCACCGGCACTTCCTGTGGGGGCGTCAGCTCGACGGCTATCTCGGATGCGGCAGCGAAGTACTGGAAGAGCTGGGCGAGCTGATCGCCGCCGGCGCTCATGAGGGAGGCGAGTCGGCATGAAGGCAGGCGAGGTGCTGCCCCCGTTGGAGATCCCCGTCACCAGGACCCTGATCGTCGCCGGGGCCATCGCGTCCCGTGACTACCAGGACGTCCACCACGACGCGGAGTTGGCCCGGCAGAAGGGCTCCCCCGACATCTTCATGAACATCCTGACGACGAACGGCCTGGTGGGGCGGTACATCACCGACCACTTCGGGGCGACGGCGGTGCTGCGCGGGGTCGCGATCCGGCTCGGCGCGCCCAACCACCCCGGCGACACCATGGTGCTGACCGGCGAGGTGACGGAGGTCGAGACCGGCCCGGACGGGGAGACCGCGCAGGTCAGGGTCGTCGGGAAGAACGGCATCGGCAGCCATGTCACCGGCACGGTCACCGTCACCGTGCCCGCGGCCGCCGCGGACGACGGGAGCCCGTCATGAGCGTGCGCACCAGGGACCGGCTCGGCGGCCGGGCGGCGATCGCCGGGATCGGCGCCACCGAGTTCTCCAAGGATTCGGGCCGCAGCGAGCTGAAACTGGCGGTCGAGGCGGTGCACGCGGCGCTCGACGACGCCGGGCTCACCCCCGCCGACGTCGACGGCCTGGTCACCTTCACCATGGACACCAGCCCGGAGATCACCGTGGCGCAGGCCGCGGGGATGGGCGAGCTGTCCTTCTTCTCGCGGGTGCACTACGGCGGCGGCGCGGCCTGCGGCACCGTGCAGCAGGCGGCTCTCGCGGTGGCGAGCGGCGTGGCCGAAGTCGTCGTCTGCTACCGGGCGTTCAACGAGCGGTCGGGCAGACGCTTCGGCTCCGGGGTGCAGCACCGGGAGGCGTCGGCGGAGGGCGCGGCCCTCGGCTGGAACCTGCCGTTCGGGCTGCTCACCCCGGCGTCCTGGGTGGCGATGGCGGCGCAGCGCTATCTGCACACGTACGGGCTCGGCACCGAGGCGTTCGGCCAGGTCGCCGTGGTGGACCGCAAGTACGCGGCGACGAATCCGGCCGCGTACTTCTACGGGAAGCCGATCACCCTGGCCGAGCACGCCGCCTCCCGCTGGATCGTCGAGCCGCTGCGGCTGCTCGACTGCTGCCAGGAGACCGACGGCGGCCAGGCGATCGTCGTCACCAGCGTCGAGCGGGCCCGCGATCTGCCGCGTCCGCCGGTGGTGATCCGCGCGGCGGCCCAGGGCGCGGGCCGGGCCCAGGAGCAGATGACCAGCTTCTACCGGGACGACCTGACCGGGCTGCCCGAAATGAGCGTCGTGGCACGGCAGTTGTGGCGCACGGCGGGGATGGGCCCCGACGACATCGACGTGGGGATCCTCTACGACCACTTCACGCCGTTCGTGCTGATGCAGCTGGAGGAGTTCGGGTTCTGCGGGCCCGGGGAGGCGGCCGGTTTCGTCGCGGAGGAGCTGCTGCCGCTCAACACCCACGGCGGGCAGCTCGGCGAGGCGTATCTGCACGGGATGAACGGGATAGCGGAGGCCGTGCGCCAGGTGCGGGGCACGGCGGTGAACCAGCGCTCCGGCGCGGCGACGGCACTGGTGACCGCGGGCACCGGGGTCCCCACTTCGGGTCTGATTCTGGGGGCGGACGGCTGAACGGGGCGCGTGTTTCCGGCGCGCACGCGGCAGCGGGCCCTTCACTCGCCCCATGTACCGACAAAAAATGATCATGGGATTCGGGGTGTTCCTGACGCTCCTGCTCGGCGGCACCGCCACCCTGCCGGAGGCCGCCGCCTCGGGCCGGGACGTGGCCGAGACCGACGCGGCGTCGTCCGCGCCGTGGTCGGCCCCGGTGCGCACCTTCCAGGGCCGGGCCTTCGACATCTGCCGGGCCCCGTCGCGCGACACGATGCGGCGCTGGCGCTCGTCCGACTACCGGGCGGTGGGCGTCTACTTCGGCGGCCGCGGCCGGTTCTGCAAGGACCAGCCCCATCTGAACCGCGACTGGACGCACGCGGTCGACGCGATGGGGTGGAGCGTGCTGCCCGTCTACGTGGGATCGCAGTCGCCCTGCGTCAGCGCGGGGCACAAGAAGGGGCTGGGCATCGGGCGGCGGCCGTGGACGCAGGGCGTGCGGGAGGCCAGGGACGCGGTGCGCCGGGCCGGTGAGGTGGGCATCGGGACGAGCAGCCCGCTCTATCTCGACATGGAGGCGTACGACTACCGGAAGAAGGACTGCGCGGACAGGACGCTGGCGTTCGTGCGGGCGTGGAGCAAGGAGGTGCGCGGGCACGGTTACGTTCCCGGCTTCTACAGCAGCGCCGATTCGGGCGTGCGGCATCTGCAGTCGGCCCGGCGGGCGGGCGTGCCGGACCTGCCGTCCGTGGTGTGGTTCGCGCGCTGGCACACCAAGCCCAGCCTGTACGGCGAGCCCTCGCTCAGCCGGAACGCATGGCGGCCCGAGCGCCGCATCCACCAGTACGCGGGCAATGTGAAGGAGCGGCACGGCGGGCGCACCCTGGTGATCGACCGGAACCTGGTGAACGCGCCGGTGGCGCGGATCGACTGAGCCGCGAGCCGCGCACCGCGCGTCTGTGGCAGGCTTCCCGGAGTGGGACGTCCGGCGTACCTCCGGGGGCGGCGCTCTCAGGGCCGACCCCTCAGGGGACCTCATCCCCTCCTCCACCTTCAGGAGGTGGGGCTACCACCCTTTGTACAACCTGAGGCGGACGCCGCTTCGGGACCTCCGGCCGATCCGCGGTGGTAGGGGTCGCTCATAGCGTGGAGCCATGACCCCAACCCTGGCGTCTGTCTGCCCCAGCGCATCGGAGCCGGCGACGCGTACCCACACCGGGAGCCACCCGGCGCACACGGCGTACCCGTCGTTCGCGTCGTACGTCCGCGCCCGCCAGACCGTCCTGCTGCGCACCGCCCGGTCGCTCACCGCGAACCCGTGCGACGCCGAGGACCTGCTGCAGACCGCGCTCACGAAGACGTACGTCGCGTGGGACCGCATCGAGGACCACCGGGCGCTCGACGGCTATGTCCGCCGCGCCCTGCTGAACACGCGGACGTCCCAGTGGCGCAAGCGCAAGGTCGACGAGTTCGTCTGCGACGAGCTGCCCGAGCCGCCGGTGGTGCCCGCGGGGGACCCGGCCGAGCAGCAGGCGCTGCACGACGCCATGTGGCGCGCCATCATGAAGCTGCCCGCGCGGCAGCGGGCGATGGTGGTGCTGCGGTACTACGAGGATCTCAGCGAGGCCCAGACGGCCGAGGTGCTCGGGGTCTCCATCGGCACGGTGAAGAGCGCGGTGTCACGGGCGCTCGGCAAGCTGCGCGAGGACCCGGAGCTGCGTCCCGCGCACGTCTGAGGTGATCGATCATTCCCGGGACTAGTGACATACCGAGTGGTATGCGGTGAGAATCGGCGGAACCCTACTGCTCCGTAGCGCCCACCGGGAGGACGCCGTGCTGAGCACGATGCAGGACGTACCGCTGACTGTGACCCGCATCCTGAATCACGGAGTGCGTGTTCACGGCACCTCGCGGATCACCACATGGACGGGCGAGGGCGAGCCGCACCGCCGCACGTTCGCCGAGGTGGGCGCCCGCGCGGCCCAGCTGGCCCACGCGCTCCACGACGACCTGGGCATCCGGGACGACGACAGAGTCGCCACCCTCATGTGGAACAACTCCGAGCATGTCGAGACCTACTTCGCGGCCCCCGCGATGGGCGCCGTGCTGCACACGCTCAACCTCCGCCTCCCCGCGGAGCAGCTCGTCTGGATCGTGAACCACGCCGCCGACCGGGTGATCATCGTCAACGGTTCGCTGCTGCCGCTGCTCGCCCCGCTGCTGCCGAAGCTGCCCAAGGTTGAGCACCTCGTCGTCTCCGGCCCCGGCGACCGCTCCGTGCTCGACGGCGCCCAGCCCCGGGTCCACGACTACGAGGACCTCATCGCCGGGAAGCCGACCACGTACGACTGGCCGGAGCTGGACGAACGCCGGGCCGCGGCCATGTGCTACACCTCCGGCACCACCGGCGACCCCAAGGGCGTCGTCTACTCGCACCGCTCCATCTACCTGCACTCCATGCAGGTCAACATGACGCAGTCGATGGGGCTCACCGACGCCGACACCTCGCTGGTCGTCGTGCCCCAGTTCCACGTCAACGCCTGGGGACTGCCGCACGCCACCTTCATGACCGGCGTGAACATGCTGATGCCGGACCGGTTCCTGCAGCCCGCGCCGCTCGCCGAGATGATCGAGTCCGAGCGGCCCACGCACGCCGCCGCCGTGCCCACCATCTGGCAGGGCCTGCTCGCCGAGCTGACCGCCAAGCCGCGCGACGTCTCCTCGCTCACCCAGGTCACCATCGGCGGCTCGGCCTGTCCGCCCTCCCTCATGAAGGCCTTCGACGAGCTCGGCATGCGGGTCTGCCACGCCTGGGGCATGACCGAGACCTCGCCGCTGGGCACCATCGCCCGGCCCCCGGCGGGCGTCGAGCCGGGCAGTGACGAGGAGTTCGCCTACCGGCTCACCCAGGGCCGCTTCCCGGCCGGCGTCGAGGCCCGGCTCTGCGGCCCCGGCGGCGAGATCCTGCCCTGGGACGGCGAGTCCGCGGGTGAGCTTGAGGTGCGCGGCAACTGGATCGCGGGCGCGTACTACGGCGGCGCGGAGCCCGGCGCCGAACCGCTGCGGCCCGAGGACAAGTTCAGCGAGGACGGCTGGCTCAAGACCGGCGACGTCGGCACGATCAGCCCCGACGGCTTCCTCACCCTGACCGACCGCGCCAAGGACGTCATCAAGTCCGGCGGCGAATGGATCTCCAGCGTCGACCTCGAGAACGCGCTGATGTCCCACCCGGACGTCGCCGAGGCCGCCGTCGTGGCCGTGCCCGACGACAAGTGGGGCGAGCGGCCGCTGGCGACCGTCGTGCTGAAGGAGGGCGCGAGCGCGGACTTCGACACACTGCGCGCGTTCCTCGCCGAGAAGGTCGCCAAGTGGCAGCTGCCCGAGCGCTGGACGATCATCCCCACGGTCCCCAAGACCAGCGTCGGCAAGTTCGACAAGAAGGTGCTGCGCAAGCAGTACGCGGAGGGGGAGCTGGACGTCACCACGCTGTGACGGTCCGTTTCACGTGAAACAGGAAGGGGCGGCCCGAACGGGCCGCCCCTTCCCGACAGTTGGCGCTAGTTGGTGCCGATCTTCGCCAGCAGGTCCACGATCCGGCCCTGCACCTCGCTGCTCGTCGACCGCTCGGCCAGGAACAGCACCGTCTCCCCCGCCGCGAGCCGCGGCAGGTCGTCGTGGTCGACGGCGGCCGTGTAGACGACGAGCGGGGTGCGGTTGAGCTGTCCGTTCGCCCGCAGCCAGTCGATGATGCCCGCGCGGCGACGGCGTACCTGGAGCAGATCCATGACCACCAGGTTCGGCCGCATCTGCGCCGCGAGCGTCACCGCGTCCGCGTCGCTCGCGGCCCGCGCCACCTGCATACCGCGCCGCTCCAGGGTCGCGGTGAGGGCGAGCGCGATCTCCTCGTGCTCCTCGATCAGCAGGACCCGCGGCGGGTGCTGCTCGCTGTCGCGCGGAGCGAGCGCCTTCAGCAGGATCGCGGGATCGGCCCCGTACGCGGCCTCCCGCGTCGCCTGCCCGAGCCCCGCGGTCACCAGGACCGGGACCTCGGCGGCGACGGCGGCCTGACGCAGCGACTGCAGCGCGGTGCGGGTGATCGGCCCGGTCAGCGGGTCGACGAAGAGCGCGGCCGGGAACGCCGCGATCTGCGCGTCGACCTCCTCGCGGGAGTGCACGGTCACCGGGCGGTAGCCGCGCTCGCTCAGCGCCTGCTGGGTCGTGACGTCCGGCGCCGGCCACACCAGGAGGCGGCGCGGGTTGTCCAGCGGCTCCGGCGGCAGTTCGTCGTCCATCGGCTGCGGCTGGGGCCGGTTGGCGACCTCGACCGCGCCGCCGGGACCGTCCAGCGGCTCGGGACCCTCGTCGGCGTTCTGATCGGGGGCTCCTATGGCGTAGGAGCGGCCGCCGCCCTCGGACGGGTTCATCGACGACAGCAGCGGCGGTTGCGGCTGCTGCGCGGACTGCGGCTGGGGGTGCGGGCGCGCCGTCGTCCCCTGGGCCGGAGTCTCGGTGGCCTCCGGCTGGTCCTGCCGGTTGGACAGCTTGCGCCGCCGTCCCGACGCCGAACCGCCGCCGAGCGTCTGGCCCTCCTGCTGCGGCACTCCCTGCGGGGGCGTCGCGCCGGGCCGCGTCGGGGCGGCCTGCTGACCGCGCTGCTGCTGAGCGATCTGCCGTCCGAACGGCACCCCCTGGCCCAGGGTGCGCACGCTGAAGGCGCGGCCCTGCGTCGAGTTGGTGTCGCCGGTCGGCGCGGCCGGGTCCTGCGGGGCCTCGGCCGGCAGCGGCTGGGCGGCGGGCAGCGGCTGAGCCGCCGACTCCGCCTGCTTCGGCGTGCCCTGGGCGGGCGTGCCGTGCGTCGGGTGCGGCTGCGGCGGCGTGTGGTCGTCCTGCGCCGGATGCTGCGCGGCCGCGTGCTGCTGCTCGTCGGGCAGCGGGAGCGGCTGCGGCAGGGGCTGGGCGCCCGTGTTCTGCGGTACGTCGCTCTCGCCCTGCGGGCCGGCCGGCTGCGGGACGTCCTGCTGCCGCGGGTGCTGCGCCGCAGGCCCGGCCGCCTCGGGGGCCCGGTCGGCCTGCGCGGGCGGCAGCGCGAACATCTCGCGCGGGCCCGCCTCCTCCGGTGCCGGGGCGGCCTGGGGCTGCGCGGAACCGAGGGCACGCCGCGCGCGCCGCCCCGAGGGCTGCGCCGGGGAACCCGCGAGCTCCAGCTCACTGCCCTGGCCCTGACTCTGGGCCTGGGCCTGGTCGGTGGGGCCGGACGGCAGGGCGGGCAGCGCGGGCTGCTCCTGGCCCTCGGCGCGCCGCGCCCTGCGGCCGGTCGGCGCGGGCACGCCCTGCGGCGGCACCGTGTCACCCAGCGCCGGGGAGCCCGCCGCGTGCTCGGCCGCGGTCATCACGGAACCCTCGGACGCCGCACCGTCCGGCGCGGACCGCGCCCGGCGCCGCCCGGTGCCACCGGATGCCTGCGCCTGAGCCTCCGCGGGAGTTCCCTCACTCTCACCGGACGCGGCGGGAGCCGAGGGAGCCGAGGGAGCGGACGGTTCCGCCGCGGCGGGCGACCCCTCCTCGGCGGCACGCCGTCCGCGCCGCCGTCCGGTGCCCCCGGACGGGGCGGAGGCCGCGGCCTCGCCCGGCAGCCCGCTCTCCAGGAACGAGTCGACCGAGGGCCCGGCGGCCCGGCGCGCACGCCGCCGCCCGCCGCCCGCGGCCGAACCGGCCTGCTCCGGCACGTTCGGCCTGGGCTCCTCGGCCACCGGCTCGGGTACGGCCACAGCGGCGGGCGGCACCACACCGGCGCCGCTTCCGATCGGCACCTCGAGCACGTACGCGCTGCCGCTCATGCCCGGCATCTCGTGCGTCTGCAGCACACCGCCGTGCGCCCGCACGATGCCCCGGACGATCGGCTCGTGCACCGGATCGCCGCCCGCGTAGGGGCCGCGCACCTCGATGCGCACGCTCTCGCCGCGCTGCGCGGCGGCCACGACCACGGTGTTGTCGACGTATCCGGCACCGGCGGGCACCCGCGCGTTCCCGGTCGCGTCGATCCCGGCGACGTCGGCGACCAGATGCGCGAGGGCGGTGGCGAGCCGTCCGGCGTCCACCTCGGCCTCTATCGGCGGCGCGTGCACGGCGAACTGCACCCGGCCGGGCCCGATCAGCTCGACGGCCCCGTCGACACCCGCCGCCACGACGGCGTCCAGCATCACCTTCGTACGGGAGAGTTCGCCGCCGCCCTCGTCCAGCGACTGATAGGCGAGGACGTTGTCGACGAGCGTCGTCATCCGGGAGTAGCCGGCGGCCAGGTGGTGCAGGACCTGGTTCGCCTCCGGCCACAGCTGGCCCGCGTCGTCGGCGGCGAGCTGCGACAGCTCGTGCCGCAGGTCGTCCAGCGGGCCGCGCAGCGACTGCCCGAGCACGGCGAGCAGCTGGGTGTGCCGGGCGGCCAGGGCCTCGTAACGGTCCTTCTCGCGCTCGGCGAAGGCGGCGCCGCGCTCCCGCTCGGCGGACAGCTCCTCGACGTGCTGCTCGCGCAGGTCGGCCAGTTCGGCGGCGAGTTCGTCGCGCACCCGCGCGAGGTCGGCGTCGCGCTCCGCGCGCTCGTGCTCGGCGGTCTCGTCGCGCCGGGCGATCTCCTCCGCGTGCTCCTCGACCAGCTTGTCGTAGGGGCGGCGGTCGGTGAAGGTCATGACCGCGCCGACCAGTTGGTCGCCGTCGCGCACCGGCGCCGTCGTCATGTCGACGGGCACCCGGTCGCCGTTCTTGGCCCACAGCACCTGCCCGCGCACCCGGTGCTTGCGCCCGGAGCGCAGGGTGTCGGCGAGCGGCGACTCGTCGTAGGGGAACGCCTCGCCGTCGGGCCGCGAGTGCAGCACGAGGTGGTGGAGTTCCTGCCCGCCCAGGTCGCTCGCCCGGAATCCCAGGATCTGCGCGGCGGCGGGATTGACGAGCACGATCCGCCCGTCGGTGTCGGTGCCGACGACGCCCTCGGCGGCGGCCCGCAGGATCATCTCGGTCTGCCGCTGCGAACGGGCCAGCTCGGCCTCGGTGTCGACCGTGCCCGACAGATCGCGCACGACGAGCATCAGCAGCTCGGTGCCGCTGAAGGAGCCGCCGCCCGCGCCGCCGTACGACGAGCCGTACGGGTCCACGGCGTCCCGGGCGCTGTCGGCGAGGTTGGCCGAGGTGACCTCGACCGGGAACTCGCTGCCGTCGGTGCGTCGGGCGATCATCCGCGTCGGCTTGGTCCGCCCGCGCTCGTCGGTGACCGTGTCGGGCCGCCGCATCGAGCCGGGGATCAGCCGGGAGTCGAACTCCGGCAGCAGATCGAGCAGTCCGCGCCCGACCAGCGCCGTGCCCGGGGCCTCGAAGACCTCCAGGGCGATCGAATTGGCATTGACGACGGTCCCGTTGGTGTTGACGAGCACCAATGCGTCCGGAAGCGCATCAAGTATGGCTGCGAGGCGAGCAGCGCCTCGGGATGGCCTGCTGCTCACGACGACGCTTCCTCCCTGATGTACCGCTTTACCGCGACGTGCCGACCGCGCCAGCCATCTTGCCGCGCGAAGCACAACGTGTCACGGGAGGGAGTCTACGGGCACGGGTTCTCCGCGCGACCCCGGATGAGAGGGAGCCCACGTAGAGGCGACGAAGAGGATGTGGGGATCGCACGAAGGCGATGTGTCCGATGGACCCAGGGTCACGGCGCGGTAGCAGGCAGCACGGGGGCCATTCGCTTCCAGCGCGCGATCTCGCAGCCGTTGCTCAGCTTGTACGAGGCGTCGACGGGCCGGCCGTGCCAGGTGCCGGTGATGTGCGCGGTGGCGGGGCCGCCGTAGAGCATCGTGCAGTTCGTCCCGTCGGGCACCGGCGCGAACGGGTCGGTGCCGTCCGCCGTGATCCGGTCGAGCGTCGCGCAGGCCGCGCCCGGGTCTTCGTGGGTGCCGCCGGCCGGACCGCACCGCAGGTCGGACGTGCCGTCGTGGCCGTTGCCCGAGTCGGCGACGGTGATGGTCAGCTCGTCGCGGCCGACGCCGTCCAGGGCGCTGAAGGGGGGCGGCGCGATGTGCCCCGGCCCGGTGTCGGCCGACGCGGCCGCGGGCAGGGCCGTGAGGGCGGCGACGGTGGCGGCGGACGTGACGAGGACGCAACGGGAGAGACGGCGCAGCAGCATGCTCTGCCTAACGCCGCCCCGACCGCGACGTTGCGCCCCCGCGCCGACCTTTAGACCTTTGCTCTGCGGCCCGACCTCCTAGTACCGTGGGAGCCGATTGGTGACACGGCGCTCAGCTGTGTCATCATCTGCACGCAGCCGCTCGCGTTCGCGCAGGCGGGATGTGCTGGAGGCGTCGCCTAGTCCGGTCTATGGCGCCGCACTGCTAATGCGGTTTGGGACTTACATCCCATCGAGGGTTCAAATCCCTCCGCCTCCGCAGCAAGATCCGAAGCCCCGGTCCACCAGGACCGGGGCTTCGCTGCTTGCGGGGTGCGCCTGAGACGCGTTTTCGCAGGTCACAACGGGTGTGGCCAATGGATTTCACATGACGGCGGCAGTCATGTAATGTTCTTCTTGTCGCCGGGACGGGCCGAAAGGCCGGGAACGAAGACAACAACAGAAGAAAAAACAAGCACTCGTAGCTTAACGGATAGAGCATCTGACTACGGATCAGAAGGTTGCAGGTTCGAATCCTGCCGAGTGCACACAGTTCAAAGGCCCCGCCGGTTCGCCCGGCGGGGCCTTTGACATCAGCGGGTGACATCAACGTCCCCGTCAGGCTCCGGTTGTGGCCTTCAGGGGAGGGGACCTGTGGATCACCGGCTTCGGCTCGTGTGGTGGCTCGTCGTGGGGGTGGGCGCGATCGTGATCGCGCTGGACTACCGGAACATCGCGCTGAAGTTCTACGACCTGATGGCCGCACGCTCCCCGGGCGGTGGCATCGACCCGCGGTTCACTCCCGATGTCCTGAGGGTGCTCGCTGGAGTGCTCGGGGTTGCCTGCCTCGTGGTCGTCGCTGTTCAGGCAGTCTCCGCGTTCTGATCCCCCAGCGGATCAGTCCCGGCACAGGACGGTGAGCATCCGGTTCGGGCTCCGGGGGTCGGTGACGCGGCTCGCGACCTTCGTCTGGGCGGTAGACGTAGGCGGCGGCCTGGTAGCGACCGTCCCTCCCCTTCGCGATGGTTCCTTCGCCGCTGACGCGTCGCTTGGCCATCAGGCAGCGCCCTCCAGTCGGTCGCGCATGTACGCGCGGAGGCTGTCGACCGGGATGCGGCGGGCACCGGGGTCCTGATCAGGGCGTCCGCGACCGGACCACCCGGAATGCTGTCCAGGCTCAGGGTGGTCCGGTCTCTTGCTCAAGGTGCCTTCGCTCGCGGCGAGAGCGGAGACTGCGCGCTCCGGACGGGCCGGATGCAGGTGTGGACCCGTCCCCACCGAGCCCGTAGAACGTGGGGAACCACGTTGATCGGCTTCAGTCGATGGGGACGGGGGTTCAGAACGACGAAGCTCTGGATGCCAGAGCGACGCCGATGACTACACCGCTTGATCCGGAGATCATGATGATCAGTAGCGGGCCCGTGAACTGCCCCAGCCGGTTGATCGTTCGGCGCATCATGCGCTCATCCAGGATCGCCACGGCCGAGTGATGATCTCGCGATAGGTGTGGTGAGAGGGGTTCTTGCCGCAATGCTTGAGGACCCAGTCTTGGGGCTCGATGAAGTCCTCGCAGGTCGGTGACTTCTCGCCGTCCACTGCACACTGCATGGCGTACGTCGTGGGTTCGGCGTCTGGCTCTCGATCGGGTTCGAGAGTCCACGTCTCAAGCCGCTGTATGGCCCGAGGGCTCACATTTCCCACCGGTTGTTCCCCCATGACACTTCGTTGGCCAGGAACACCTTCGCGCTCAGCCCTTCGGCTTGGGTGGGCTCACGGAGTGCCTCGGGCGGGGCATCCCATTCCATGCCGCCCCGCGGCGGGCGCAGTTGCACGTACGGGCCCTCGTGGCCCATGACGATGCCGGCCTTGTCGGTGCGTTCATCCACCACGAGGGTGCCGACCGTCGGTTGGGCCGCCTTGTCGACCACTTGTGCCTCCTACTCGCAGATGGGACGAACCGTCCGATCCGGAGAGCCGCATCACCCGTAAGCGGTCCGTATCCGTCCGTGTCCATGCGGAGAAGCATCAGGTCGACTGACAGGACCTAGGAACAACCCCCAAACCCCACTTCGGGACGTCCTGCGTCGGGTAGAACGTCCCTAGTGCCGTCCCAACCGCCAGGGGGAGACTCATGCAGAACGAGAGACTACGTGCCGTCATGGCGGCCGGAGGCTGGACGTACGCCGCCCTAGCAAAGGCAGTTGAGGTCGATCCCAAGTCGGTGGAGCGATGGGTGAATCTGGGCCGTACGCCGCGCCGTGCCACAGCCTTGGAGGCGGCTGAAGCCCTAGGAGAAGACGTGCACGCACTATGGCCGGCACTGCGGCAGGCTCGCGCCGCCCGATCTATCAGCCCGGAGCTCGTCGCCCTCTACGAGCAACGTGCCGACCTCCCTGTATCCACGTTCGTGGACATGATGACGCAGGCCCGTGAGCACATCGACGTGTTGGTGTACGCGGCCGTCTTCCTCCACGAGGCGTACCCCCGGCTCAACGATCTGCTTCGCGAGCGTGCTGCCGAAGGCTGCTCCGTTCGCATCGCGATAGGAGATGCCGACAGTTCGAACGTCCAGGCACGCGGCCAGGAGGAACGGTTCGGCCACGGCATCGAGTCCCGGTGCCGACTGGCGCTGATGCACTACCGCCCTCTGGTCGGCGTACCCGGCATCGAGATAAGGACCCACGGAACGACGCTCTACAACTCCTTGTACCGCGCCGATGATCAGATGCTGATCAACGCTCACGTCTGGGGAGTGAACGCCTACGGTGCCCCGGTGTGGCATCTCCGTCGCAACGGGGAAGGCGGCATGTTCGACACCTACGGGCAGAGCTTCGACGCGGTGTGGGCGACGGCGGAGCCGGTACAGCAAGAGGAGTGACCATGGCGCGGACCGAGTACTACGACGACCCGAACGCACCCAAGCCGAACAGCATGGTCGTCGCTGCCTCAGCGGTCGTCACTGACGAACAGGGGCGCATCCTGCTGCAGCGCCGGCGGGACAACGATCTGTGGGCGCTGCCGGGAGGCGGTATGGATCTGACTGATTCCTTGCCAGGCACGGCGGTCCGCGAGGTCAAGGAAGAGACTGGCCTGGACGTTGAGATCACAGGGTTGGTCGGTACGTACACCGACCCTAAGCACATCATCGAGTACACGGACGGCGAGGTCCGGCGACAGTTCAACGTCTGCTTCACCGCCCGCGTAATCGGCGGTGAACTCGCGATTTCGGACGAGTCCACAGAGCTGCGGTTCATCGATTCGGAGGAGATCGATCAGCTGCCGATGCACCACACGCAGCGGCTTCGGATCCGTCACTTCCTGCAGCAGCGTGAGCAGCCTTATCTCGGCTGACTGCGCTCGCGGCACCCGCTTGAGGAGAGAAGCGGGGGCCGTCGTGGGCTGGGAAACCTAGCGTCCCATTATGAGAGAGGCGGCAAACCGCCATCCGGCTCGGTCTCGCGTCGTTCGGGGGCCGGAGCTTCCGGCTGTCCGGGGATCGCAGTATCAGGCACGGTGACCGTCTTCTTAGGTCCGAACATCAGGCTGGACGGCTGCTGCGTCCGCCGGTCGGACACGACGATCCCGCCTCGCCATTTCCCCATGGGGTCCTGGTACCGGAACTGCAGCTTCTTCAACCGTCGCCCGAACTGCTCCCGCAATGGCCGATAAGCGTCGTCACAGTGCACGTTCCACGTCACGTCGCTCAGGTAGGCGTGGCACGCGATGGGGAACAGCAACGAGGACACCACGAGATCCGCGAGCTGAAGAAGCGTGTGGGTGTCGCTGTGGCCGAAGACCGGCGACTCGATAACCCCGCGGAGACTGTCACCGCCCGTGCGGTACTTGCGGGTGGTCACGCAGTGCACATTGGGCGCGTTCTTCACCTTCGTGCGGCTGTCAAGGATCATCATCCCGCGTGAGTGCTCGTGGGCGAGCTGAGCCTGGAAGGTCTCGTTCAGCGCGGCGACGGAGGCCGGATACACTCCGGATTCGTCGAATGCCAGCCCTTCCTCTTTGACCCATACACGGGCGAGGATGCGGGCTTCGTGGGATTCCAATGTGTCGAGCAACGAAGCGACCAGCTCCATGGCCGCACGTCGCCAGCTGTGGTTGCCGACACGGAGGTTTTTGCGTACGTCCGAGCCCTTGATCTCGTGCTGGATCACCTCGGAGAGCTGGTCCGCGTTGCGTATCTGCGGCCGATAGTGCTTCTTGACGTCGAGAAAGGCCCAGGTGAGGGACTTGACCTGAGCCCGGGGCACGGTGAATCCACCGACGACAAGGACCGGAGGAGCATCAGGTCTCGCAGGATCGAGCGTCTGCCCGTTGCCCGCCTCGTCGATGTAGCACAGATGCACCGAATCTCCCGAAACACGTCTGTGGCCGCCCTCGAAGGGACGGCCACAGGGTCTGCGCAGCTATATGCGCGATGTTTTGCTTGCTGGGACCGATCCTGTCGAGACTGACTACGGTCGGTCAAGCCGAGGGTACGTTAGGTGGTATGAGTTTCAGCCAACCTTGGCGGGTGAGGCCGGGGAACGCTGCCTAGGCGGACGGCAGGATGGCGAAGCTACGGGATGGTGGGTCAGGGAGTCGGTGTGCGTGGAGGCCAACGTCTGAGACGTAAGGTGGTGGAGTCTTGGGCTTGTCGAAGCTGGGTAGCGCGGGGCTCGGGGGCCGTAGGATCCCTCATGTGATTACGGGCGAACTGAAGAGCAAAGTGGGGCGCGTCTGGGACGCGTTCTGGTCGGGTGGTATCTCCAATCCGCTGGAGGTGATGGAGCAGATCACGTACCTGCTCTTCATCAAGCGGCTGGACGAGATTCAGAGCCGCAAGGACCGCAAGGCGACGGTAACGGGCAAGCCCGACCCGGCCCCCTTCTTCTCGGACGATCAGCAGGATCTCCGCTGGCAGAACTTCAAGGTCAAGGATCCCGAGATCATGTATGGGCTAGTCGCCGACGGCGTCTTCCCGTATCTGCGTCGCATGGGCGGGGGCGAATCGACCTACTCCCACCACATGAAGGACGCCCGCTTCACGATTCCAGGGCCCAACCTTCTGGCGAAGGTCGTCGACCTGCTCGACGACATTTCCATGGACAGCAGCGACACCAAGGGCGACATCTACGAGTACCTGCTCGCGAAGATTGCCGCATCCGGTCAGAACGGCCAGTTCCGCACGCCCCGTCACATCATCGACCTGATGGTCGAGATGACTCGGCCCGGCCCGCGCGATGAGATCTGCGACCCAGCGTGCGGCACGGCGGGATTCCTTGTACAGGCGGCGTCATACGTGCAGCGGGTGCACCGCGACGCTCTGCTCGGGGTGGAGCAGCGCAAGCACTTCAACGAGTCGATGTTCCACGGATTCGACTTCGACTCCACGATGCTCCGCATCGGCTCGATGAACATGCTGCTGCACGGCATCGAGAACCCGGACATCCGTTACCGCGACTCGCTCGCGGAAAACGCTGCCGGCGAGGCCGAGCGCTATTCCCTGATCCTTGCGAACCCTCCCTTCGCGGGAAGCCTGGACTATGAATCCACGGCGGTGGACCTACAGCGCATCGTTAAGACGAAGAAGACGGAACTGCTGTTTTTGGCCCTGTTCTTGCGACTCCTGAAGCCGGGTGGCCGGGCTGCCGTCATCGTCCCGGACGGCGTGCTGTTCGGCCCAACAAAAGCGCACAAAGAGCTGCGCCGAATCCTGGTGGAGGACCAGCAGCTCCAAGCGGTGGTTAAGCTCCCGAGCGGCGTGTTCAAGCCGTACGCGGGTGTTTCTACGGCGATCCTGTTCTTCACGAAGACTGACTCTGGCGGCACGGACCACGTTTGGTTCTATGACCTGCAGGCAGATGGTCTCAGCCTTGATGACAAGCGTGCTCCGCTGGTCGGTGGCGATCGGCTCACGGTGCGGCCGACGGCTGGGCCGCTGACAGAGACTGAGCACACGAAGAACAACTTGCCGGATGTATTGGCGCGCTGGTTCGAGCGGGATGGCTCCGAACGTGATCGGGAACGTACAGATCAGAGCTTCTGCGTGCCCAAGGCAGAGATCGTTACTCAGGGATATGACTTGAGTATCAATCGATACAAGGCGGTAGTGCACGAGGAGATCAAAACAAGGACTCCAGGAGAAATCCTTGCTGACCTGGAAGTGATTAATGAGGAGATTGCCAAGGGTGTGTCTGAACTGAAGGGACTGCTGGCGTGAGCAGTACGGATACGCTTTTGGGTGACATCATCAAGCCCGCAGCCTTGCGGCGGGCAGGAGTGAAAGAACTCCCCATCCTGTCCATGACTATGCGAGGCGGGCTTGTCGATCAGGCGGACAAGTTCAAAAAGCGTGTAGCCTCTTCTGATACTTCCGCGTATCGAGTCGTTGACCGTGGCCAGCTCGTTGTCGGATTTCCGATCGATGAAGGAGTGCTCTCCTTTCAGCGGCTCTACGATTCGGCGATCGTAAGCCCTGCTTACGAAATTTGGGATCTGGTGTACCCGGATTCGGTATCGCATAATTTCCTGGAGCGATTCCTGCGTTCACCACGAGCTTTGAGTTATTACGCAGCAAAGTTGCAGGGGAGTACCGCACGTCGACGCTCGCTGCCGAGAGATGTCTTCCTCGCACTACCAGTCCCACTACCATCCCTCGAAGCGCAGGAACGCATCGCCGCTGCACTCGACCAAGTGGACACCCTGCGCGCCAAGCGCCGCGAGGCCATCGCTCTCATTAGCTACCTCGCTCAGTCCATCTTCCTCGACATGTTCGGTGATCCAATGGTCAACTCGAAAGGCTGGCCCACGCGGAAGCTCGGGGAAATGGGAAGTCTTGATCGAGGCGTCTCCAAACATCGCCCCCGAAATGATCCAGCCCTATTGGGTGGAGAAATCCCTCTGATTCAGACGGGAGACGTTGCTGGCTCGGGCGGATACATTACCGAATTCACTTCCACCTATTCCGAAATGGGTCTCAGGCAGAGCAAGCTCTGGCCTGCGGGAACCTTGTGTATCACTATTGCAGCAAACATTGCCAAGACGGGCATTTTGGCTTTCGACGCGTGTTTTCCTGACAGTGTCGTGGGATTTGCTGCAAGTCCGGCGCGAGTCGCGTTTATTCAAGCATGGCTGTCGTTCCTCCAGAGGACGTTGGAGGCCTCCGCCTCTGAATTCGCGCAGAAGAACATCAATCTTGCTGTCCTTCGTAATCTGGACGTTCCCTACCCGGGTGAGCGAATGATCCAAGTTTTTTCGGAGCGTGTACAGGCTATTGAAGCTTTCAAGGGCGCCAACCGTGCTCACCTGGCAACCCTCGACGAACTCTTCAGCTCCCTCCAGCACCGTGCCTTCTCCGACACCCTCTGGGATCATGAAGCCCTCGGCGAGGCCGTGTAACCGCCCCGCCGTACCCGGTGCACAGCACTGACCGCACCACCAGCACCACACGCCGCCCGTGCGGCCGGGCAGGGGAGCCTGGACCTCGGGTGGTTCTGCATAGAGACGAACGGATGCGTCGGCCTCGTAGGGGACCGGGATGACGCCTCGGGCCTGTGCGAGGCCGACGCCGCAGGGGAGAGGGGCACCGCACCGCCATGGGTAGCGATCAGAACGGCCAGAGCAGCCAGAACAGGCACGGTCAGAGCGAGACCGACCACGGCCAAAGCGCGGAGCGCGCCACGACGGAGAGCACCAGCCGTACCGTAGGCGGCAACTTCGCCTTCCTACGCACGGAGTGGCCCGCCGTCTACGACGAGGCGTCCCGCGCCGAGCGGTTGATCCACCACGATCCCCGTGCCGCCTGCTTCTATGCCCGTCGCGCCATCGAGATCACCGCCCGCTGGATGTACGACAAGGACAGCACCCTTAGCGAGCCCTACAAAAAGGATCTCGCGGCGATGCTCCACGAGCCAAGCTTCCGGCAGCTCGTCGGGCCGACGGTCAACGCCAAGATGGACCTCATCCGCCGCCACGGCAACAACGCCGTGCACAAGGCCGCCCCAGTCCCGAAGACCGTCGCCGAGGCCGGCGTCAAGGAGCTGTTCCACTCCCTCTACTGGTTCGCCCGTACCTATACCCGCCAGGCTTCGGCTCTGCCACCCGCCGGGCTGGAGTTCGACACCAGCGCCGTACCGCGCCCCCTCTCCCCGCAAGCCCGCGCGCTGAAGCAGGCCGAACTCAAGGCAAGGGAGGCGGAGGACGAGGCGCGCTTCAAGCAGCAGGCGGAGGAGCTGGCTGCCGAGCGCGCCCAGAACGCGGACCTTGCCCGACAGCTCGAAGAGCTCAAGAAGCAGATCGCCGCCGCCAAGGTCGCCAACCAGGCCGTACAGGACACCCACGACTACGACGAGAAGGCGACCCGCGACGCCTTCATCGACCTGCTCCTCAAGGAAGCGGGCTGGGACCTTCTTATCCCGGGCCAGGACACCGAGTACCCGATAGCGACCGGGATGCCCACCAAGACAGGCAAGGGGTACGCCGACTACGTGCTCTGGGGCGATGACGGCAAGCCCCTCGCCGTCGTCGAGGCCAAGAAGACCCAGCGGGACGCCCGTGATGGGCAGCAGCAGGCGAAGCTGTACGCCGACGCGCTCGAAGCACAGTTCAACCGCCGCCCGATGATCTTCTACACCAATGGGTACCAGACCTACCTCTGGGACGACAGCCTCGGCTACCCGCCCCGCCAGGTGCAGGGCTTCTTCACCAAGGACGAATTGCACTGGCACATCCGCCAGCGCGCCGGACGCCTCTCCCTCACGTCTACACCGGTGAACGAGAAGATCGCTGGCCGCCCCTACCAGCTCCGCGCGATTAAGCGGGTGGGCGAGACTTTCGAGCGGGACCGGGGCCGTCAGGCGCTGCTTGTCATGGCGACCGGCACCGGCAAGACCCGTACCACCGTGGCCCTCGTGGACCAGTTGATGAAGGCGGGCTGGGCACAGCGAGTGCTCTTCCTCGCCGACCGGCAGGCGCTGGTCACCCAAGCCATGAAGGCGTTCAAGGAGAACCTGCCGAACACCCCCGCGGCCAGCCTCCTCGACGACAAGGCCGCTGCGGCCCGCGTCTACCTCTCCACCTACCAGACGATGATGAAGCAGATCGACGTCATCGACGAAGCGGGCCGCCGCCGCTTCGGGCCCGGCCACTTCGACCTGATCGTCATCGACGAGGCGCACCGCTCCGTGTACGCGAAGTACGGCGAGCTGTTTCGCTACTTCGACTCGTTGCTGCTCGGCCTGACTGCCACGCCCAAGGACGAGATCGACCACAACACGTACAAGCTGTTCGCAATGGAGGACGGAGTTCCGACCGACTCCTACGATCTCCATGAAGCCGCCGCCGAGGGCTACCTCGTCCTCCCCAAGGCGGTGAAGGTGCCGCTGAAGTTCATGGAGCAGGGCATCCGCTACGCCGACCTCTCGGAGGAGGAGAAGGCTGAGTGGGACGCCAAGGAGTGGACCGAGGACGGTGATATCCCGGATGCGGTGGGCCGACACGAGATGAACAAGGTCCTCTTCAACAAAAACACTGTGGACAAGATGCTGAAGACGCTCATGACGCGCGGCCACCGCGTCGAGGGCGGCGACCGGCTCGGCAAGACAATCATCTTCGCGAAGAACAACGACCACGCCCGGTACATCGAGGAGCGTTACAACGAGAACTACCGGCAGGGTGCTGGCCACACGGCGCGCGTGATCACGTACAAGGAGACATACGCCCAGTCGCTCATCGACGACTTCTCCAACCCGAAGAACCCGCCGAACGCCCCCGACATCGCCATTTCCGTCGACATGCTCGACACCGGCATTGATGTGCCCGAGGTGGTGAACCTGGTCTTCGCCAAACCGGTCTTCTCTAAGACCAAGTTCTGGCAAATGATCGGCCGCGGCACCCGTCTGCGCCCAGCCCTGTACGGCCCCGACCTCGACAACCCCGAGCACAGCAAGCAGAACTTCTACGTCTTCGACTTCTGCGGCAACATCGACTTCTTCAACAGTCAGCTCGACCGGTCGGAGGGGCGCAGGGCCGTCACCCTCACAGAAAAGCTCCTCCAACGCCAGCTCGACCTCGTGCGCGTGCTGGACAAGCGGCAGCAGCCCGACCCGGCACGGGACGCCGGCCCCGATGCGATCGGCACCGAGGCGGAGATCCGCTGGTCGCTGAGCCACCGGCTGCACCACACCGTCACCGGTATGAACCTGGACAACTTCCTCGTTCGCCCGCACCGCCGGGAGATCGAGGTCTTCAGCGACTTCGGCAGCTGGCACCGAGTGGACGACGAGGCGGACACCACGATCCGTCAACACCTGCTCGGACTGCCCAGCGAGTACTGCCCGGACAACGAGGAGACGGGCGAGGAGGCGAAGCGGTTCGATCTGTTGGCGTACGGTCTCCAGCTTGCCGCGCTGGAAGGCGGCAAAGAGTTCGCCAAGCTGCGCGAGAAGATCCAGGACATCGCTTCCAACCTGCTCACTAAGACCAACATCTGGGTGGTCGGTGAACAGATGGAGCTTCTCGAAGCGGTAGCGGGCGAGGAGTGGTGGAACGACGTGACGCTCCCGATGCTGGAGGACATGCGACGCCGGATGCGCGGCCTCGCCCGTCTCACCGACCCCAAGGTCAAGCGAAACGTGGTCTACACCGACTTCGTCGACACGCTCGGCGACATCACCGAGGCCGAGATCCGGGGGATGCCCCAGGGCACGGACGAGCAGCGTTTTAAGCAGAAGGCCAGGGCCTACCTCCTGCGCCACGAGGACCAGCCCGTGGTGCGCAAACTGCGTCTCAACGAGCAGATCACCGAACTCGATCTTGCGGACCTGGAGGAGATCTTCCTCGCAGAGGCTATCGCCTCCTCGGAGGACCTCAACGAGGTGCGATCCTCCGGCGGCCTCGGCCTGTTCGTGCGCGGGCTGTGCGGGCTGGACCGACAGGCCGCACAGAAGGCGTTCGAGGTCTTCTGCTCGGGTAAGCAGCTCAGCTCCCGCCAGATCGACTTCCTGACGTTGATCATCGATACGGTGGCCAAGCGCGGAATCTTGAGTCTGGGCGACCTCTACGAGGACTCGTTTGCCGATCTTGCTCCGGGTGGTCCCGACGACCTATTCACCGGTGAGGAACTCGAAGTCCTCAATGTCATTTTTAAGGAACTGGAGCGGACAGCCAGGCCCACTACCTTGGCGGCCTAGGCTCGGCGTCGCGGCGATCGCGTACGGCTGCGAGCCGGTGCCACTGACGGCAACCCTGACGGCAACGACGGCACACAGAGGCTGTTGATCACGACGATCAGCGATCAGCCGGGAGAAAAGCGAGGCCCCCGCCTAACGGCCTGCCCGATCCTACGGATCAGAAGGTTGCAGGTTCGAATCCTGCCGAGTGCACACCGACAGAAGGCCCCGGAGAGATCCGGGGCCTTCTGCGTGTGTCAGCGCAGTTGCTGGGCCAGGCCGACGATGATGCCCTCCGGGCCGCGGACGTAGCAGAGCAGGTAGCTGTCCTCGAAGCGGGCGATCTCGCCCAGGACTTCGGCGCCGTGCGGGCGCAGGCGGGCGACGGTGGCTTCCAGGTCGTCGACGGCGAACATGACGCGGTGGGTGCCCAGGATGTTGTGGGGGCGGTCGCGCGGCTCGGGGGCCGCCCGGGGTGTGCGGTACTTCGAGAGTTCGAGGCGGCTGTGGCCGTCCGGGGTGCGGAGCATCGCGATGTCGCAGTGGACGCCGTCGAGTCCGGTGCACCGGTCGGCGACGGGGCCCTTGACCTCGGCCCTGCCCTCCAGCTCCATGCCGAGCTCCACGAAGTAGGCGACGGCGGCGTCCATGTCCTCGACGACGATGCCGACGTTGTCCATCCGCTGAATGGCCATGCTGGTCTCCCTCATCCGGATCCGGTTGTGGCTGGGACGGAGCCGATGGCACGTTCTCGACATCCCCGGGACTGTCGACCGTAGTGGCTTCGGACCGGGTCAGGCCGTGCCGCGCCGGGCGGTGCTGACCACGGCCGAGACCGCCGCCGTCGCGGCCAGGGTGCCGAGGGCGAGCAGGACGACGCCGACCATGAACAGGCCGCTGGAGTCGTCCGACCAGTCGAAGGCGGCGGCCGCCGTCAGGCCGGCGGTGGTGCCCAGGGCCGTGGCCGCGACGTGGTGGCGGGCGGCCGACCAGCAGACCGGGGCCAGCAGCGTCAGGACCAGGCCGATCACCTGCCAGGCGGCGTACGGGCCGGTCGTCGAGCCGTCGGGGTGGACGTCGCGGTGCTGGTCCCAGCCGAGCCAGACGGCCCACGCGGCGATCGCCGTGACGGCCGGGACGAGGGATGCGAGCAGGCGTTCGTTCTTCATACGGCCGAGTCTCGCGCCGTCGGCCGCGCCCGGGCAGAGCGTACGTACTCAGGGCGTACTCAGAATCGGCGGCATCGGCATTGTCAGTGGGGTGCGCCATCCTGGCCGTATGACGTGGTGGTGCACCGGGATGCGATGGCGCGGGGGCGGGCCGGGCATGGGGTGGACGGGGGACGGAGGTGTCGAGCGGGAGAGCGCGGTGCGGTTCGGGGAGAGCGTGGCGTTCCGGGTCGCGGGGCCCAGGCGGTGTCTGGGCGTGTGGCGCGGCGGGCGGCGCAGCGTGTGCCCGGGGTGGGCCGAGGTGCCGGTGCGGGGGACGCGGGCGCAGTGCGCGGAGTGCGCCGGGATCGACCGGGCGCAGTCCGTGGCCGCCGACACGATCGCGGACGACCCGCGGCCGTACCACGTGTACCTGGCGTGGTTCGGGGACGGACTGGTGAAGGTCGGGATCACGGGGGTGGGCCGAGGGAGCGCCCGGCTGCTCGAGCAGGGGGCCGTGGCGTTCACCTGGCTGGGGCAGGGGCCGCTCATGGCGGCGCGGCGGGCCGAGGAGTTGCTGCGGGTGGCGCTCGGGGTGCCGGACCGGATTCCGTACGGGACCAAGCGGATCGTCCGGGCCGGTGCGGCGGCGGGGGACGCGCGGGCCGAGCTGGGGCGGGCGCACGGGATCGCGGTGGGGCTCGACGGGTGGCCCGAGTCGCTGGAGCGGCTGCCCTGCGCGGTCGTCGGGCACGGGGAGGTCTTCGGGCTCGGCGCAGTGGACAGGGTCGACGCCGTGGTGAGCGGTCTCGGCGAAGGGGCCGTGGTGGCGGGGCGCGTGGTGGCCGCCGCCGGGCCCGATCTGCATCTCGTCGAGGCCGGCGGGCGGCGGCTCGTGGTGGATACGCGGGTGCTGGCCGGGTGGCCTTTGGCCGGGTCCGGTGACGGGGAGGCGGGCACGGGCGTCGAGGTGCGGGAGGTGCCCGCCGTGCAGAGCGGGCTGTTCTGACGGTGCGCGGATCCGGAGCCGGTGTGGACAGGGAGGAGGGAGCGGGTCGACTGTGGGGGGATGAGTGATCACGCCGAGGCGCCCGGGGCGCCGCTGCCGGCCTTCGAACCGCCGTACTACGTCGTGGTGTTCAGTTCCGTGCGGACCGCGGGGGACCAGGGGTACGGGGAGACCTCCGACCGGCTGGACGAGCTGGTGCGGGAGGTTCCCGGGTATCTCGGGCACGAGTCCGCGCGGACGCCGGGCGGGCTCGGGATCACCGTCGGGTACTTCCGGGACGGCGCGGCCATCGAGGAGTGGCGGTCCGTGACCGCGCACCGGGACGCGCAGCGACAGGGGCGGACCGAGTGGTACGAGAGCTACACGGTGCATGTCGCCAAGGTCGAGCGCAGCCACGGGTTCGTCCGTGAGTAGCCCCGAGGCGGAGCTCGTCGCCGCCTTCCGCGCGCGGCACGGGCTGCCCGGACTCGTCGACGTGCACACGCACTTCATGCCCGAGCGCGTGCTGCGCAAGGTGTGGGCGTACTTCGACGCGGCCGGGCCGCTGGTCGGGAGCGAGTGGCCGATCACGTACCGGGAGGAGGAGGACCGGCGGGTCGCGCGGATGCGGGAGTTCGGGGTCGTCGCCTTCACCTCGATGCTGTATCCGCACAAGGCCGGGATGGCCGAGTGGCTGAACGGGTGGGCGGAGGATTTCGCGCGGCGTACCGACGGCTGCCTGCGGACCGCGACCTTCTTCCCCGAGCCGGGGGCGGAGGAGTACGTCCGGCGGGCCGTCGAGGGCGGGACGCGGATCTTCAAGGCGCACGTCCAGGTCGGGGCGTACGACCCCACCGACCCGCTGCTCGACCCGGTGTGGGGCCTGCTGGCCGAGGCCGGGGTGCCCGTCGTCACGCACTGCGGGTCGGGGCCCGCGCCCGGGAAGCACACCGGTCCCGAACCGATGGCCCGGGTGCTGGAGCGCCACCCCCGGCTGCCGCTCGTCGTCGCGCACATGGGGATGCCGGAGTACACGGAGTTCCTGGATCTGGCCGAGCGGTACCCGCGGGTGCGGCTCGACACGACGATGGCGTTCACGGACTTCGTCGAGCGGCGGGCGCCGTTCCCCGAGCGGGAGCTGGGGCGGCTGGCCGATCTCGGTGACCGGGTGCTGCTCGGCAGCGACTTCCCCAACATCCCGTACCCGTACGTGCATCAGCTGGAGGCGATCGAGCGGCTCGGGCTCGGGTCCCCGTGGGTGCGGGCCGTCTGCCACGACAACGGCGCGAAGCTGTTCCCGCGATAGCCCGACCCCTGGGCGAACGCGGTTCCTGAGAGGCGGCTGTGCGTTTCTCAGGGTATTCACAGGTAGGCGAAAGGATGCTCTCAGAGGGCCGCCGCATGGTTGCAACATGACCGCGACCTCGCCCCAGGGGCGTACCGAACTGCTGAGGCCGGACGGGAGCCCCGTCCGGGTGCTTGTCGTGGACGACGAGCAGTCGATCACCGAGCTGTTGTCCATGGCGCTGCGCTACGAAGGCTGGCAGATCCGTACCGCAGGCGACGGTGCCGGAGCCGTGCAGACCGCACGGGAGTTCCGGCCCGACGCCGTGGTGCTCGACATGATGCTGCCGGACATGGACGGACTGAGCGTCCTCGGCCGGCTCCGCCGTGAGCTGCCGGAGGTGCCGGTCCTCTTCCTGACCGCCAAGGACGCCGTCGAGGACCGGATCGCCGGGCTGACGGCGGGCGGCGACGACTACGTGACGAAGCCGTTCAGCCTGGAGGAGGTCGTCGCGCGGCTGCGCGGACTGATCCGGCGCACCGGCGCCGCCGACCGGCGCAGCGATTCGGTGCTGGTCGTGGGCGACCTGATGCTCGACGAGGACAGCCACGAGGTGTCGCGCGGCGGTGCCAACATCCATCTGACCGCCACCGAGTTCGAGCTGCTGCGCTTCCTCATGCGCAACCCGCGGCGCGTGCTCAGCAAGGCGCAGATACTGGACCGCGTCTGGAGCTACGACTTCGGCGGCCAGGCCAACGTCGTCGAGCTGTACATCTCCTACCTGCGGCGGAAGATCGACGCCGGACGCGAGCCGATGATCCACACGCGGCGGGGCGCCGGGTATCTGATCAAGCCGGCCGCCACGACGGTGTCGTGAAGCGTTGGCGGACCCGGCCGCGGACGCTGCGGACCCGGCTCGTGGTGTCCGCGATAGCGCTGATCGCGGTGGTCGCCGCGGTGATCGGGACCGTGACCACGGTGGCGGTGAGCAGTTCGCTGTACGAGCGGCTGGACTCCGACCTCGCTTCGATCGCCAAGCGTGCGAAGGGGCCGGGGGACATGGGCCGTGTCGGGCAGCAGCAGATCAAGCCCCCCGACCTGGAGAACGTCAATGAGGATCTGGGCTGGGTGGTCGGCGGCGGATCGCCGAACAACACCGTCGGCGCCATTCTCAAGGACGGCGAGGTCGCCACATCGGTACGGGGTCTCGGTGGTTCGAACACCGCGGACCTCACCGGCACCCAGCAGAGCGAGCTCGCGGCGGTGTCCCGGGACGGCAGGACCTACCGTGTCGATCTGACGGGTCTGGGGACGTACCGGGTGACCACGGTGCAGTCCCAGGACGGCGACTGGGTCATCGTGGGCATCCCCGCGACCCAGGTCCAGGACACCGTGCAGACCCTGATCCTCGTCGAGCTGTCGGTCACGTTCGCCGGACTCGTCGCCGCGGGGATCGCCGGGGCCGTGATGGTCGGCGTCAACCTGCGCCCCCTGCGCCGGGTCGCCGCCACGGCCACCCGCGTCTCCGAAATCCCGCTGCACACCGGCGAGGTCACCCTCTACGAGCGGGTGCCCGACGCCGAGGCCGACCCCAGGACCGAGGTCGGCCAGGTCGGGGCCGCGCTCAACCGCATGCTCGACCACATCCACGGCGCGCTGCACTCCCGCCAGCAGAGCGAGATGCGGGTCCGGCAGTTCGTCGCGGACGCCAGCCATGAGCTGCGCACGCCGCTGGCCTCCATCCGCGGGTACGCCGAGCTGACCCGGCGCGGCCGCGAGGACGTCGGCCCCGACACCCGGCACGCGCTCAGCCGGATCGAGTCCGAGGCGCACCGCATGACGGGCCTGGTCGAGGACCTGCTGCTGCTCGCACGGCTCGACGCCGGGCGGCCGCTCTCGTACGAGCCGACCGATCTGTCCCCGCTGGTCATCGACGTGCTGAGCGACGCCCGCGCGGCCGGGCAGGACCACAAGTGGCGGCTCGAACTGCCCGACGAGCCCGCCCTGGTGCTCGCCGATTCCGCACGCCTTCAGCAGGTCCTCGTGAATCTGCTCGCCAACGCGCGGACCCACACACCGCCCGGCACGACCGTCACCGCGCGCGTGCACCGGCACGGGCCCTGGGTCTGCGTCGACGTGCGGGACGACGGTCCCGGCATCCCCGCGGAGCTGCTGCCGCACGTGTTCGAACGGTTCGCCCGGGGGGACTCCTCCCGGTCGCGCAAGGCCGGATCCACGGGGCTCGGGCTCGCCATCGTGCAGGCGGTCGCGGCCGCCCACGGCGGAGCCGTGACCGTGGACAGCGTGCCCGGCCGCACCGTGTTCACCGTGCACCTGCCGGCCTACGACGAGCCGGTCAGCGCGCTGCCCGCGGGCGCCGACGCGCTCTTCACGCACGGACAGCGGAACGTACTGCCGAACGCACAGTCGGACTCACAGTTGCACTCACAGGCAGCCCAAAGGTCCACCACACAGCGCTAACAGCGGAGTTGGCGAGTGTCAATGGCATGCGAACCGACTCTTCTCCGGGCATCGACCCCACCGCCGCGTCCCTCGGCGCGCTGCCTGCGCGGGAGCACCTGCCCGTGGGCAGCGGCCTCGGCAACGTGCCCGTGCTGGACGTCGTCATTCCGGTCTACAACGAGGAGACGGACCTCGGTGAGTGCGTGCGCAGACTCCACGCCCACCTGGTCCGCACCTTCCCCTACCGCTTCCGCGTCACGATCGCGGACAACGCCTCCACCGACACCACCCCCCAGGTGGCGCACCGGCTCACCGCCGAGCTGCAGGGCGTCCGCTACTTCCGGCTCGAGCAGAAGGGCCGCGGGCGCGCCCTGCGCACCGTGTGGTCGGCGTCCGACGCGCCGGTCCTCGCCTACATGGACGTGGACCTGTCCACCGACCTGAACGCGCTGCTGCCGCTGGTCGCCCCGCTCATCTCCGGCCACTCGGACCTGGCGATCGGCTCCCGGCTCTCCCGCTCCTCGCGCGTGGTGCGCGGCCCGAAGCGGGAGTTCATCTCGCGGGCCTACAACATGATCCTGCGGGGCTCGCTCCAGGCGCGTTTCTCCGACGCGCAGTGTGGCTTCAAGGCGATCCGGCGCGATGTCGCGCAGGTGCTGCTGCCGCTGGTCGAGGACACCGGCTGGTTCTTCGACACCGAGATGCTGGTGCTCGCCGAGCGGGCCGGGCTGCGGATCCACGAGGTGCCCGTCGACTGGGTCGACGACCCGAACTCGACCGTGCACATCATGAAGACGGCCACCGACGACCTGAAGGGCGTGTGGCGGGTGGGCAAGGCGCTCGCCTCCGGCTCCCTGCCGCTCGACCGGCTCGCCCGCCCGTTCGGCGACGATCCGCGCGACCGCCGGCTCCCGGGCGTGCCCAAGGGGCTCGCGCGCCAGCTGGTCGGGTTCTGCGTCGTCGGCGCGCTCTCGACGCTGTTCTATCTGCTGCTGTACTCCGGCTTCCGTACGTTCTCGGGCTCGCAGATCGCCAACGCGCTCGCCCTGCTGGTGTCGGCCTTCGCCAACACCGCCGCCAACCGGCGCCTCACCTTCGGGGTGCGCGGCCGCGACAAGGCCGTCCGCCACCAGGCGCAGGGGCTCGTCGTGTTCGGCATCGGCCTCGCGCTGACCAGCGGTTCGCTGGCCGCCCTGAACGCCGCGACCGGCGCACCCGCGCACGCGACCGAACTGGCCGTGCTCATCGCCGCCAACCTCGCCGCGACCGTGCTGCGCTTCCTGCTCTTCCGGGCCTGGGTGTTCCCCGCCGAACAGACCCCGGCGCCCACCGTCTCCACCGCCCCCGCCCCTCAGGCTCCGCGGGCCTGGGACGACGCCACCGCGCGGATGACCGCGGTCGGCCCGCACGATTCCCGCCTCGACCCCAGGGACCAGCGATGACGACCACCACCGATCTGACGGCCGCCGGTTCGCGTACGAGTACGAGCCCACCGCCCGCGCCGGGTGAGCCCGGCGGTGGCCACGGCCGGCCCCGGGACCGGTTCCTCACCCGGGTGTGGCGCGGACGGCCGGGCGACGCGCGCTGGGTGCGCCCCGCCTTCCTCGGCCTGCTCCTCCTCATCGGCCTCGCCTACCTCTGGAACCTCTCCGCGTCCGGCTACGCCAACTCCTTCTACTCGGCGGCCGTCCAGGCGGGCAGCGAGAGCTGGAAGGCGTTCTTCTTCGGCTCGTCCGACGCGGCGAACGCCATCACCGTCGACAAGCCCCCGGCCGCCCTGTGGCCGATGGCCCTCTCCGTGCGCCTCTTCGGCCTGAACTCGTGGGCGATCCTCGTCCCCGAGGTGCTGATGGGCGTGGCCACGGCCGGTGTGCTGTACGCGGCCGTGCGCCGCCGGTTCAGCGCCGCCGCGGGCCTGATCACGATGGCAGTGTTCGCGACGGTGCCGGTCGCCGCGCTGATGTTCCGGTTCAACAACCCGGACGCGATCCTCGCGCTGCTGATGACCGTCACGGTCTACTGCGTGCTGCGCGCCATGGAGCGGGGCCGCACCAAGTGGCTGGTCTGGGCGGGCGTGGCCGTCGGTCTCGCCTTCCTCGCCAAGACGCTCCAGGCGTTCCTGATCCTGCCGCCGCTGGCCCTGCTCTACGGGGTCTTCGGCCCGACCCGGCTGCGCAGGCGGCTCGGCCAACTGGCCCTCGCCGGGCTCGCGATGGTCGTCGCGGGGGGCTGGTGGGTGGCGATCGTCGAACTGTGGCCCGCCTCCTCACGCCCGTACATCGGCGGCTCCCAGAACAACTCGTTCCTCGAACTCACCTTTGGCTACAACGGGCTCGGCCGGATCAGCGGCGACGAGACCGGCTCCGTGGGCGGCGGCGGTGGCGGCACCGGCACCGGGCAGTGGGGCGAGACCGGGCTCACCCGGATGTTCAACTCCGAGATCGGCGGCCAGGTCTCGTGGCTGCTGCCCGCCGCGCTGATCCTGCTCGTCGCCGGGATCGTGCTGACCTGGAGGGCGAAGCGGACCGACACGGCGCGCGCCGCGTTCCTCGCGTGGGGCGGCTCGCTGGTCACCACCGCGCTGGTCTTCAGCCTCATGGCCGGCATCTTCCACCAGTACTACACGGTGGCCCTTGCCCCCTACCTCGCGGCCGTCGTCGGCATGGGCGCCACCGTGCTGTGGGAGGAGCGGTCCCGGATCGCCTGGTCCGTGACGCTGGGCGCGACCGTGGCCGTCACGGCCGTCTGGGGGTACGTGCTGCTCGGCCGTACGCCCGACTATCTGCCGTGGCTGCGCTGGGCCGTGCTGATCGCCGGTCTTGCGGCGGGGCTGGGGCTCGCCCTCGCCGGGCGGCTCAACCGGCGGCTGGCGCTGGGCGTGGCCGGGCTCGGTCTGGCCGCGTCGCTGGCCGGGCCGACCGCGTACACCGTCTCCACGCTGAACACCGGGCACTCCGGGTCGATCGTCACGGCCGGTCCCTCGGGGGCCAGTTCGATGGGGTTCGGTGGGGGCGGCGGTGGTGGTGGCCAGGGTGGTCCTGGTGGCGGCGGTCAGGGCGGTGGTCCTGGTGGCGGTCAGGGGGGCGGTCAGGGTGGTCAGATGGGGCAGCCTCCCACCGGTGGTGCGGGTAAGGGCAGCCAGCAGGGTGGTTTCCCCGGGGGCGGGATGCCCGGTCAGAGCCAGAAGCAGGGCCAGAAGCAGGGCACCACGGGTGGCATGCCCGGAATGGGTGAGGGCGGTGGCGGTGCCGGTGGTGGCGGTATGGGCGGTCTGCTCAACGGTGCCGAGGTCAGCTCCAAGGCCGAGAAGCTCCTGGAGGAGAACGCCGGGGACTACACCTGGGTGGCGGCCACGGTCGGCTCCCAGAACCAGGCCAGCTACCAGCTCGCCACCGGTGATCCGGTGATGGCGATCGGCGGCTTCAACGGTACGGATCCGTCGCCGACGCTGGCCCGGTTCAAGCAGTACGTCGCCGATGGGGAGATCCACTACTTCATCGGGGGCATGAGCGGGTCTAGCTCGGGCTCGGCGTCGAAGATCACGAAGTGGGTGGAGGCCCACTTCGAGAAGGTGACCGTGGGGTCGTCGACCTTCTACGACCTGACGCAGCCCAAGAGCTGATCTCTTCCCCACCCCGCCCCTTCCCGAAATCGACGCTTCGCGTCCGGGGAGGGGCGGGGTTCTTTGGGGTCGTCGGTCGGCTGACGGCCGGTGGGGGCTGGTCGCGCAGTTCCCCGCGCCCCTGAAACGAGCTTCGCTCGTCCAGGGGAGGCTGCGCGCAGCGCACGCCTCAGGGGCGGGCTCGCCTTCACCGTGCCCGCGCCGAAGGTCGCCGCCGACCACCTCGACAGCGTCGTGGGCTCCTGGCTGACCGACCGTACGTACGCCAAGGCG